>CACAIE010000016.1 GCA_902532475.1 uncultured SAR116 cluster alpha proteobacterium | reverse complement strand
CTCCCCTGTATCCGAAATCTCCAATTATTTTATCATTTAAATTTTTAAATATGAATTCATATTTAGATTTGTAAGACGCTTTACTTCTACGAAACCAAGTTGACTTTAAAAACATTGTTGAACAAAAGCCATTGCCTACAATTGACTGAGGCGCCCTTCCTGAAGATCGCCAAAGCCCCCCAGGCTCCCCAGTAAAACTTAAATGATTTTCTCCTGGTTCACCTTCCCAAGTTCTAACACCAGAAATATCCCTTCTATTTTCAACGACACCTGGATAATAATCTGAATAGGCAATACGCCAATAAAACCCGTTACCTCCAAGATACATATGCCTCCCACCTTTGTTTTGGTATTCAAAAAGCGCATCCCACATTTCAGTTGAAAAATATTCTGGGTGAGAAGCTGTAATAACTACCAGATAATCCTCTAATAAACCTATTCCATATTTATGCAAATCCTCATCTGTGACAACGTCATAGTCATAGCCTTTTATTTCTAACCATTTTATAATGTGTGTGTCGTTTATATAGTTAAATGTATATAAACCTGGCCTAATATTCAAAATTGGTCGTCTTTCACTTACAAAAACCACACCTGAATCATCACTATGGGTGTCATAATGAGACAAACCTAATTCTCTGTGTTCATTTAAATATAATTCATCTTCACTGAGAGAAATCGGGCCTTCAAATAAATTTTCTGTATTAAGGCTATCAAATTTAACATGTGTATTAGAATAAGACAGATAAGTTGCAGTAGGCGCTAAAAATAAAATCTTGTTTTGTTTTGATCTTTTAGTAGATCTAAACTTTTCTGAAATAAAAAAAGGAACATCACTTTGAATTCCTTTAGCTTTAATCCTAGCAATATAATATCCAGATATTGCAGAATGGGGTGTTTTGATTTTAAGATTTGTATCCCATTTACAATCTATTAAATCATCTTCATGAAAATGTATTGCTCCATAATGATCTTTATTTTGATTCCAACTTTTTACCGAACCATTCCAATTATGACCAGTAGCTGCACGCATTGGTCCATTTACTAAATTACCAACAAGTTTATTTGGTCCTAAATCAATTATTTTATCTGTACTTATCTTTTGAGAAAAATCCCATTTTGCGAAAAAGAACATTATTAGAATTTAACTTAATTTGTGGTTTTTCTATTTTCCCGTTGTAGTGATTATTGGTAACAATTTTATTTTTTTCTATTTTATCAATTGTTGCCGCAAAACAAATTGGGGAAATTTTTGAAGAAAATTTTTTTAGGTCAATTTTTAACTCAGATTGATCAACAGGAAACAAATCAGATTCAGGATACAAATTATCGATTTTAAGAGAAATAATTTTTTTGGACAAATCAACTAAACAACTTACTTTATACCATCTTCTGGCAAAAAAACTTTGATTAGAAGTGATTTTTATTGAATTAAATTCAAAAACACATCTTCCATCAGATTTTATAAATATTGATAAGTCACCCCAATTAAATATAACTTGTTTTGGTTTTGAAATTATAGTTGGCCATATATACATTGAAATATTTATTTGTTTTTCATTTTTTATATTTGGCGGGGAGGGAATAAAAGCAAAAGATCCAATATTAATTTTTTGATTTTTAACTTTAATTTTTTTAGATTTTTGCCAATCTTGCTTTTCAAATTTTGAACCAGGGCCCAATGGATCAATATCTGCACAGATCACCCGTAAAACTTCGAATTCACAACTATCAGGCCCATTACTAGAAATTTTTAACTGTGTAGTTTCACCCTGATTTACTACTAAAGGTTGACAATAACCTATAATTTTTGTTGAGCTTAACATTAGGATGGATCCGATATGTTTATATTATAACCTGTAAACTCATACCACCTTCTTTTAAAAATATCCCATTCGGCTTCTGAAATTGAATTATAAATAACATTATCAACGCTTCTAGGAGGTTCGCCTCTTTTACCACTTAATCTTGCAAGCCCAAATTTTTTGAATGGTTCGATTACGATTAAAACAAAACGTCCATTTAAAGATGAAGTTCTCATCCTATCAAGAATATTTTGAAGTTCAAAACTATGGGGTCCTTTTAGGCTGTCTCTGTACTCTTTAGCTAAATCAATTCTGGAACCATCTATTTTATAGATAGAATTTTTAGAACAATATCGAAGCATTAAACGTCATTGATTATTATTAGCTAATTAATTATAAATATATATATAAAATATATAAAAAATATATATCTTGCAAGGATCAAACTATTGCAAATTAGTACTAAAATTAAAAATATTCGAACTTCTGGAACAGTCAAGATGGCTCAGTTAGCTCGTGAATTAAAACAAGAGGGAAAGGATATTATAGAGTTAAGCGAAGGTGAGCCAGATTTCAATACACCAAAATTTATTATTGATGCAGCATTTAAAGCTGCTCACAATGGTCATACTAAATACACAGATGTCCGTGGTACGCTAGCATTACGTGAAGCTATCTCCAAAAAGTTTCTTCAAGATAATAAAATACACTATTCCTCAGAAGAAATCATTGTTGGAACTGGAGCAAAACAAATAATTTTTAATGCACTTGTTTCTACTTTGAATTCAAATGATGAAGTTATCATTCCATCGCCTTATTGGGTAAGTTATCCTGACATGGTAAAGATTGCTGATGGAACACCTATAATAGTTTCCTGCTCAAAAGAAGATCATTATAAAATCACCCCTGCAACATTATCCAAAGCTATAAATAAAAGAACCCGTTGGCTAATATTAAATTCTCCTGGAAATCCTACAGGGGCTATATATTCATCTAGTGATCTTTTGTCATTGGCTGAAACTCTTCGCCAACATAAAAATGTATCAATAATTTGTGATGATATTTATGAAGTATTTACATACGAAAATAAATCTTTTGCAAATATTTTAGAAGTAGCCCCTGATTTAAAAAATAGAGTTCTTACTGTTAATGGAGTTTCAAAGTCACATGCAATGACTGGTTGGAGAATAGGATATGCAGGAGGTCCATTAGATCTAATAAGGGCAATGACTAAACTACAGGGTCAATCAACAACAAACCCTTCATCAGTGGGACAAGCAGCCGCTTTAGCTGCTTTGAACGGATCAAAAGATATTATTAAGGAATGGAACATAGTTTATACTAAAAGAAAAAATTTGGTCCAAGAAAAATTATCAAAAATTAATAACTTGGCATTTTTAAATCCAGAGGGGGCTTTTTATTTTTTTATTGACTGCACGGGGTTAATTGGCAAATCAACTTTTTCAGGATTAAAATTAAAATCTGATATTGATATATGCATGTATCTTCTCGAACATGCTCAAATTGCCCTAGTGCCTGGATCTGAATTTGGCATGCCTAATTTTTTAAGATTGTGCTTTGCAAAGTCAGATAAAATTCTAGTTGAAGCCTGTAAAAGAATAGAAAAATCTATTTATGCACTGAATACATAATTAGATAAAATTGATTAGTAAATTCATCTAATTTTAACTTTGTTCAATATGTATTTTTAATAAATTTAATCCTGCAAAAAGCAGTTTATCCATTGATTGAGTGGTTAGCCATGCTGAATGGGGGGTTAAAGTTACATTTTTCATTTTGGATATTGGATGATTTATTGGCATAGGTTCATTATGAAAAACATCTAATGCGCAATGTCCTATATGCCCAGATAATAATTCAGAAATTAGAGCTTTTTCATCAACAATGCCAGCTCGTGCAGTATTAATTAAAATAACTCCCCTTTTGGTTTTTGAAAGTAAGTTTTTATTAAAAAAATTTTCAGTTTCTTGATTTAAGGCTAAATGGAGAGAAATAATGTCAGACTTTTCTAACACTTCATTAAGAGAAACTTTTTTTATGGGAATGTCTAAAGTTTGATCTGAACGGTTCCAGCCTATTACATTCGCTCCCAATGCAGATGCAATCTTTGCAGTTTCTAAACCTATAGCACCTAACCCGATTATACCAAAAGTTTTCCCATTAATTTCTTCCGTTCTAATAAGTTGCCAATTTCCCGATCTAACAGAATTATCCATCTCTACTATTTTTTTGATCGAAGATAAAGCCAAAGCAATCGTGTGTTCAGCAACAGCTCTATCACCGTATCCTTTAACACCTTCAAAAATGATGCCTAATTTTTTTGCTTCTTTTAAGTCGCCATGAGTTTGAAGGCCTGTAGACAAGTATGAAATAGTTTTTAAACCTGAACAGGAATTTAAAATATCAGAAGATAAGAAGCTCATGTAAACCATGATGTTTTTTCTACCATTTATTCTTCTAATGATTTCTTGTTCATTTTTAGGTTCATCATAGAAAACATCTAAGTTTGGGATAATTGACTTCATTTCTAATGAAAATCTATTTCCTAGATCCCCATAACAGTCAATAAATGCAGGATTTTTATTATTCACTGTTTTAACCCACAACAGAGAAACTACTTTCTTGATTGATTTCTCTCAATCTTGAACAGTAAGACATATCTAATTTAAAGTTAATATTAGGTAATTTATATTGCATAGGATCAGTGTCATGGTTATTCCCAGATTCAACATAATCTATTAACTCTTTCATCATCTTTCCAGCAACTGGAGCATTTTTAAATTGATTTCCACTGGTACCAATTGCCATATAAAACCCTGGTAGATCAGACTTGTCATAAATTGGTATCCAATCATCCGCAACGTCATACAAGTCCGCTATGCCTTGTACATTATTTGGAATGCCCATTTTAGGAAATCTTTGAGCGCCTCTCATAGCTTGTAATCTGGATTTTTCGGTAATTTGATTATTGTAGTTATCTGGATCAACCCATTCTGATGGGTCACAATCATTTTCATGGCTTCCTATCAAAATTCTATTTCCAACTTCAGGACGCCAGTAACCACTTATGTCATCATCAGAACAAATATATCCACCTTTCTCAAAATCAAAATCTTTTGGGGATGGAACATGCGCTACTTCAACACGTAGAGCTCTAGTTTTTATATTCATACCGTCAGTTACGCCTGCCATTTTATTGATTTTAAAAGAATGAGGGCCTGAAGCATTAACTACAACCGGCGCTAAAATTTTCTCGTTATTATCTATTGAAACCCCTGAAACTTTTCCATTTGATTTATTAATTGAAGTGACTTTACTTCCAAAAATAAAATGTGCATTTTTCCGTTCAGCGGCCGATTGAATATTTTGAGTGGCAAACATAGGATCGTTTACATAACCTGCTTTTGGGAAAAATAAAACATACCTCATATCACCATTTTTAGTTCCAAAATTCGAATCATCAATTTTTTTTGGTGGGTAAAAATGTCCTGGATTAATAATAGGAAGTTTTTCTTTCATTTTATTTGGGGTCCAAACTTCATATGGAATATCAAGTTTGTTGGCAATTTCTTCTAACTTATATCCAAACTGATTCTTTTCAAAACATGTAAATAGGCATCCAACCTCACGATATGTGGCTAATTCTTCATTTTTTTTAGCTTCTAGATATTCAGCCCAGTTTTCCCAGAAATAATAATTTGATTTAGCTAAAGCTGCACCATAAAGTGTTGAATAGTGTGTTCGAATAATTGCACATGAGTTACTTGTAGATCCAGAGCCAGCAGCACCATTTTTTTCTATGCATAAAACTTTCTTTCCACTTTTACTCATTTCAAAGGCGATTGCACAACCAATTATTCCAGCTCCAACAATTATAGCATCATATGTTTTGCTCATTTGAAATACCTTTGTAAAATAATTACTGAAATAATTTTAAATAAACATAGGTAGAACATTTTATCTTAAATATTCATTTGAGAAAATATTGTTGATGTAAGAGGGCTTAATTTATTTCTATATTCTCCAGCTACATTAACATGATCATGATTTCCAACTTCAAGATAGCTTACATCAAAACCATTTTTTCTACACTCATCAGTATATATTCTTGATTGTCTTCTAAATTCATTAGTTTCTCCCCCACCTACAGCAACTACTGTTGGTGGCATCCATTTCGGGATATTTAATAAGGGACTATTTCTTTGTGATTCTTCTTTGTTCATATGAAGATCATCATTTAAATATGATACCCGGAGTGGTTCAAGGTCAAAAAGACCACTTAATGGTACCGCTCCATTAACAACATCAAAAGGAAGTCCATAATCTTCCCAATTGGTTGCCATCAACATTCCTGTAAGATGACCCCCAGCAGAATGTCCTGTAACATGTATGCGCCCTTGATCACCTCCAAAACTTGAAGCATTTTTATAAATCCATGAAAGAGCTTCTCTATTTTGTCTAGTGATTTCATCCATAGTAACTTTTGGGCAAAGATCGTAATTGTTTAAAACAACGCATGCACCAACTTCAATAAAACGTTCTGCTATAAACCTGAACATTTCTTTGTCAAATGCTTTCCAATACCCGCCATGAATAAAAAGTAATATTGGCGCTCCTCCTCTTCCTGGCCATATGTCAAGTTTTTCTCCAGCAGATTTACCAAATGAGACATCAAGAAGGCATTCGTAATTTGATACAACTCTTTTATTATGAATTTCCATTGAGGCAAAAGTTTCTGCGAAATGAGGACATCTTCTTCTCATATCATATTCAAGATCTAATTCTTCTTGATTATAATTTCCATAAATAATATTGCTCAAAATTAAAATTCCAAAAAGTAGAAATAAAATTTTTATATAACTAAAACTTAATTCGTTTGTTGCAAAAATATATATATATTATATATATATTTAATATATTTAATATCAAATAAAAAGGCAATTTAATTTATGTTTGTCAGAATGTCAGCCTGGAAATGTTCCCCAGACTACTGGGGTGAGGATAGTAAACTCTTTGAATCTTCAGCAGTAAAAATTATGCAAAAACATAAAGGCTTTATTCAAGCTATGTTGCTAGCTAAACCGAACGATATAGAAAGAATTGCTTTTACAATCTGGGATAGTGCTGATGACTATAAAGAATTTGTTGAAAGCCCAGATTTAGATAAAATAATTGATATGTTTGCTCATATGTATTTAAAGGGTGGTTCTCCAAAACCAACAGAGTATGAGGTGCGTGCCAAGGGCAACTCTATATAAATAAAAATTTGTGACTAAAATTGATTGGAAAAAATTATGGGTACATTAATAGATATCTATACTGCTGCTAAATATAATGAATGGGCTAACAATAGGCTATATAACGCATTAAGAGATCTTACAGACGAAGCTCGAAGAAAAGATAGAAGGGCTTTTTTCAGATCAATTCATAATACAATGAATCATATACTTCTGGCAGATATTTTATACCGTCAAAGATTAGAAAAGAGACCAATCACATTTAATTCCCTTGATGAAATTGTTCATGATAATTTTGATGATTTGGAAGAAGAACACCGTGATAATGATAAATGGTACTCAGATTATTGTGGCAATGTGTCTCAAGCCGACTTAGATAGTGAATTTTCTTTTAAAGCCGTTGGGATGGATGAAGATGAATATTTTTCGCTTCCTTTAAAGTTATGTTTAAGCAACTTATTTCAACACCAAATACATCATCGTGGTCAGGTTCATCATATGATAAGTCACGCCAAAGTTGATCCACCACCTTTGGATATAGTTAAATTTGGTCGAAAAGATACTGACCGCTGGACAGTAAGGTAGTTGGGTCATTTTTAATGCCTGAATATCATAAGATTGTAATCATAGGTGCTGGTCAAGGTGGACTTGGTATAAGTTATTATTTAACAAAATTTAATTTACCACATATTGTTGTTGATAAAGGTGATATAGCAAATTCTTGGAAAGAAAAAAGATGGGATTCATTTTGCTTGGTGACTCCTAATTGGACACTTAACTTTCCTGAATATCCATATAAAGGCATTAATCCTAATGGTTTTATGAAAAGAGATGAGTTTGTAGAATATATAACGAAATGGGCTAAAAGTTTTAATGTACCTATAAGAAAAAATATTAATATTAAATCTGTAAAAATTCAAAATTCAAAATTTCTTCTTGAAACCAATTCCAAAGATTTTTTATCAGATGTTGTTGTCATTGCAACGTCAACTCACCAACTTCCAAAAATTCCAAATATTTCAAAAAAAATTCCAAACTCAATAAAATCAATGCATGTTGAAAGTTATAAGAATCCTTTAGCATTAGATAAGGGTGAAGTCCTAGTTGTTGGTTCTGGGCAATCTGGATGCCAAGTAGTTGAAGACTTACATTCTGCTGGAATAAAAGTGCACCTATGTGTTGGAAAAAGTGGAAGATTACCAAGAAGTTATAGAGGTAAAGACTGTATCACCTGGCAAAAAGAAATGAAGCTTTTGGACCGAACACCAGACATGCTTGAAAATCCAAGTTTAAGATTTGCTGGAGACCCCCACCTTACTGGAAGAGATGGAGGAAAAACTTTAAGTCTCCATAAATTTCATCGTAATGGTGTTAATTTATATGGACGCCTTATTGATGTCTCAAATAATCATTTCATATTTGATAATAATCTGATTTCAGATATTCACTATGCCGACAATTATGCAAAGGAATTCAGAAAAAAAATTGATGATTACATTAATTTTTCAAAATTAAATGTTCCTTCCTCTTCTCATGAAGATTTTGATGGCGAAGCAACGAAAGATAATAAAGTCATCGAAATAAAAGGATCTTTAGATTTTATTAACAATAAAATTAAAACTATTATATGGGCAACAGGCTTTGTTTATGATTTTTCTTGGATTAAATGCCCTATTACTGATGAAATGGGCTACCCAAAAACAAATCAAGGGGCAACTAATATTAAAGGTTTATATTTTAATGGATTGAACTGGATGACCAAGAGAAAATCAGGAATTCTTTATGGTTTTGATGAAGATTCAATAAATGTAGCCAAACAAATTAAAAACTATTTGGAAAATGTTATTAATTCCAACAATATGAACGCTGGAGATCATAAATGTATGTAGGAGTTGATGTAGGGGGCACATTTACAGACTTAGCTATTAATCTAAATAATGGACGAAATCTTATTTTATTTAAACTACCCTCAACTCCAAAAGCACCTGAATTAGCTATAATTAATGGACTTAAAACTGTTTTAAAATCACAAAATCTTTCTTCAAAAGAAATTAAAAGATTTTCTCATGGAACAACGGTTGGGACAAATGCATTAATTGAAAGAAAATGTGGTAAAGTTGCATTGATTACTTCTAGAGGTTTTAAAGATCTTTTAGAAATAGGTCGCCAAACTCGTCCAACAGTATATAATATGCATCTTGATCATCCCAAGCCTCTTGTTGATAGACATTTAAGATTAGAGGTATCTCAAAGAAGATTAGCCGATGGAAGCCTTCATGTCCCCCTTGAAGAGATTGAATTAAAAGAAATATCTAAAAAACTTAAAAAAGAAAAAGTAAATTGCATAGTAATTTGTTTTCTTCATTCATATGCTTATCCTGAAGATGAGGATGTATGTGCAAAAATCTTAAAGTCTCTTCTGCCTAAAGAAATCAAGGTTTTAACTTCTTCCTCTGTTTATCCAGAATTTCGAGAATATGAAAGGTTTTCAACGGCTGTTTTAAATGCAGCCCTTATAACCGTGCTAGGTTCTTACTTAGATAGACTTACAAACCTAACTGAAGATATCGGAATTAAAAATGAGGTTAAAATTAGTCAAAGTTCCGGTGGTTTAATGTCAGTTAGAATGGCAAAAAAGTTTCCTGTTAGAGCTTCCTTATCTGGACCTGCTGCAGGGGTTCAAGGTGCTTTAAGACGTTCATTGGCTGCAGGTTTTAAGGATATTATTACTTTAGATGTTGGGGGAACCAGTGCTGATGTTGCCTTGCTGAAAAATGGAAAACCTGTTGAAGTTAATGAAAGAGATCTTGCTGGATTTCCAATACGCATACCTTCTCTTGATGTAAATTCTGTAGGTGCTGGAGGCGGCTCAATTGCATGGATAGATAGAGATGGTCTCTTAAAAGTAGGACCCAAAAGTGCAGGAGCTGTTCCCGGTCCTGCTTGTTACGACTTAGGTGGGAAAGATCCAACCGTAACTGATGCTAATGTAATGCTTGGTCGTCTCAATCAGGAATCATTGCTGGATGGTGAAATGAAAATAAATAAGCAACTCTCATTAGATTGCATTGTAAAATTAGCAAAAGAATTAAAAGTGGATCCTGAAGAAGCTGCTTTAGGGATTGTGAAGGTTTCTTGTGCAACAATGGTAAAAGCAATAAGATCTATTTCTATTGAACGAGGGCATGATCCTAGCGAATTTCTTCTTTTTGTATATGGTGGCGCAGGTGCTTTGCACGCAAATGATGTAGCAAGAGAATTAGGAATGAAAAAAATAATTATTCCGCCGAACCCAGGAATTTTATGCGCAGAAGGTGTTATGAATGCTTCTTTATCTACAGAATTTGTTTCTACAATTCTAACAAATTTAGATGATAGTGGGATAGTGTTTCTACGAAAAACAGGAAATAACTTGCTCCAAAGAGTTAATAAATGGTTTAAAGATGAAGAGGTGCCAATAAAACAAAGACAAGTTTGGTGGTCGATAGGTGCTCGTTATTTTGGACAAAATTACGAACTTTCTCTAAGTATAGACCTATCCAAAAATAATAAAAATATAATAAATGAAATTAAACAAGAATTCCATAAAGAACACGAGTTAAATTACGGATTTGCATCTGAAACGGAGTCTATTCAAATTGTTAACCTTGCTGTAAAGGCTCTAGGGAATTTAGAAACACCCTCTTTACCAAAAGTTTCCAAAGATAAAGTTAAAGAACCTATTGGATTTCGAGAGACTATTTTTGAATTGGACAAAAGATATAAGACGCCAATATTTAATCGTAGAAAACTAGTTGCCAATCAACAAATTATTGGACCTGCTTTAATAGAGCAAATGGATACTACAACTATAATATTTCCTAATGATAGTTGTGTGGTTGATGAATGGGGAAATCTTATTATTAGTGTGAATGATTAATTTTTATGACAATGTCTCCAATAAATGCTGAGTTATTACGCAATGCAATGTCAAGCATAGCTGATGAAATGTACATTGCTTTGATGAAAAGTGCTTATTCAACAAATATTAAAGAAAGAAAAGATCATTCTACAGCAATTTTTGATTCACATGGCAGGGTTGTGGTCCAAGGTGAAAGTATGCCTTTACACTTAGCGTCTATGTTGGGGCTTATAGAGATTGTTTTAGAAAAATATGGGAAAAATGGTATTAAAGAAGGAGATATGTTTCTTTCAAATGATCCTTATGCAGGAAGAGGATCACATTTACCTGATGTAGCAATTGCAGCGCCAATTTTTAATAATGGTGAGTTGGTACTGTTTGTTTCTAATATAGCACATCACGCTGATATTGGTGGAATGTCACCAGGCTCAATGGCAGGTGGTATGACAGAAATTTACCAAGAGGGACTTAGAATACCTCCTATAAGATTATTTGAAAATGGGGTCATTAAGCAAGATTTGATGGATATGATACTTCTGAATGTTAGAGTTCCAGAAGAAAGATTAGGAGATTATAATGCACAAATTGCAGCGAATCAACTTGGTAAACGTCGATGTCTATCTTTAATAAATAAATGGGGGAATGATAGAATTCGTGATGGTTGTGATGCTATAATTTCTGCAGTTGCAAAAAGAACACGCTATGCAATTAAAGATTTACCTGATGGAATATACAATTTTAATGACATAGTTGATGATGACGGAGTTTCAAGAAGTAATATAAAAATTTCTGTGAAAATTTCTGTAAAAAATGATGAGGTAAATTTTAATTTTGAAGGAACAGACACTCAAGTTGAAGGAAACATTAATGTTACCATGGCAGGTTTACAAGCTTCGTGCTTATATTGCTTAAAAGTTTTACTTGATCCTGATTGTCCTCAAAACCATGGAATGTTAGATCCTATTACAATTAATGCACCAAAAGGATCAATTGTTAATGCTAATTTTCCATCAGCATCTGCAGGACGGGCCCAAACTGGACAGAGAATTATAGATTGTATTTTAGGTGCTCTTGCACCCGCTTGTCCTGAAAAAATAATAGCAGCTGGTAATGGGGCCAATACTTCTGCGGCTTTTTTTGGGAAAGGAAAAAACGGAAAATATTATGTCTATCTGGAAACTCTTGGTGGTGGTGCTGGTGGAAGATCATATAAAGACGGCACTGATGGGGTTCAAGTTCATATGACGAATACCTCGAACTTACCCATTGAGGCATTGGAAACGGAGTATCCTTTAATGATTGAAAGATATGAGTTTAATAAAAATTCAGGCGGAGCAGGTAAGTTTCGTGGAGGTTTAGGTATTAGAAGAGATTACAGAACCATCGGGCATGAAACAACGTTTTCTGGTCAAGGAGAGCGCTGTGTTAACCAGCCCTGGGGTATTTTTGGAGGCAAACCAGGACAAACAGGAAGTTTCTCAATAATTTCTGAAAAAGGTAAGGTTATTCGTTTATCCAACAAACCTTCAGCTTTACGTGTTGGGACTGATAATATAATTAGTGTTAAAACTGCTGGCGCAGGAGGATATGGAAATCCTAAAAAAAGATCTGAAAAAAACATAATAGAAGATAAAAAAAGTGGAAAATTTAGTCAATCCTTTATAGAAAAACAATATTATAAATAATTACTAAATTAATATGCTTCAATAATCTTCGATAAGAAATATTAAATAATATGAATAAACAAAAATCTCAAACAAAAGTAATTCATACAGAAATAAAAGGTGACTCTGCCTCACTTGCCGGCTTAGCAACAAATATGTTGAGAGACAAAATTCTTGATCTGTCTTTAGCTCCAAGTGAACATCTAGAGGATAGGATTTTGTTAGAAAAATTTTCTTTTGGCAGAACTCCATTAAGAGAAGCATTGAATAGGCTAATGTCTGAGGGATTAGTTGAAACAAAAAATGGCCGTGGAGCCTACGTTGCATCTATGAGTATTTGGCACACGCTTCAATTATTAGAAGCTTATGAGATAAACGAAAGAGTAGTTGCTTCTCTTATAAAGTTTGAAGACAATGGTTTAATTGTAGATTTGAGAAACATTCAATTTAATTTTGAAAAGGTATCAAAAAACCTTGATTTACTTGGAATTACAGCAATTAATAGCAAATTCCATAATCGCTTAGCTAAATCTACAGGTAATAAGTTTATATTTGATCAATCAGCTCATTTACATAATTTAGTTAGGAGACTATCTTACTTTGTTTATAGATCTGAACAAGTCTCAACTTTGGAAATTTCTTCTCAGTTGCCATTAATAAATGAACACCATCATAAAATAATAGAATATATTCAAAAATTTGATAGAAATCATTTGATAAAAGTTATGAATGAACATACAAAATTATTTAGAAAAAGACTTAGTAAAATAATTGAAGGTAAGATGGATTCTGAATTAAATTTTCCTACTATATAGAGGCACTCTTAAATATCAAAAGCTATGCATCAATTATCTGAATAACTTCTTTTGTTGTTCGAACGTCTGCAACAAGTTGCATAAGATTAATTAGTGTGGCGTTATGTTCAATATCTGAGCGAGTTGCAGTTCCGTCACTTACAAATATTACTTTATATCCTAATGCCACTGCATCTCTTGTCGTCGATTCACAACAAGCATTTGTTAGAATGCCTGTTATTATTAAAGTATCACAATTTTTTTTACGAAGTTGGGAATCAAGGTTGCTTGAACCTTGGATCAATGCACTAGGTCTGATTTTAAGTGAAATTATATCTTCTTTATTTACTTCCATCTCTTCCCAAATTTGAAACCCTTCTGAACCTATTTTGGTAGTCTCAATGATTTGATTTATCCATTTTTCTTCAACAAAATCTTTATACATATCTTTAGTCCAATCATCATCAAATGTTGATTGTGTCCAGGCAACAATTCCTCCGGCTTTCCTTAAGCTGTCTGCTAATAAGTTTATATTTGGAGCAATTGTTTTTGCTTTTGGTATTTCTAGTGGTGATAAACCTGGAACTATCCAACTTTTTTGCATATCAATTATAACTAAGGCTGTATTTTTACAATCAATACTATCAAAAACTTGAAGCTTACCCCTTCTTTTCATGCATGCATCAATCACCTCTTGAGGTATGGAAATTGTGTGCATAAAGTTATCTTTCTAATTATATAATTTCAATTAAATTACTCATTTAAAATAATAAAAGACTAAAAATTTATTGCAATAAAAATAAATATATAGATTATATATTATATATATATTTAATGAGCAACCGTTTTAAAAATAATTATTTTAATGCCATTATTTTAAAGTGTATTTTATAAACTATGGGGAAAAGAAATTATGAAAAAGACAATTATTAATAAAGGTATAAAACGAAGAACTGTTATAAAATCTGCAATTGCAGCAGGTGTTGGGTTATCAACGCCCTATTTTTTTGTTCAGGCACATGCATCTTCTGATCCTAAAGTAATGAATATGTATAACTTTGACGGAAGTTTAGGTGAGTTTTATACTGAGCACTGGTATAAACCTTTTCAAGAAAAATTTGATGTTAAAATGAACTTTATCAAGCTTAAGGGTAGTAGAGTTCCTCTTGAAAAAGTCCAGGCACAAATTAATGCAGGGAAACCAGAGACTGATCTGATGCCTATGCACCAGGATCAAGTTATTTTTGCTGAGCGTAACAATCTCGCAATGGAAGTTGACGCATCTAAAATACCAGAGTTTTCAAACTACTATGAGAAAGGTATTACAAAGTATGGGCCAAAAATGGTGCTTTGGTGCTATGGATTAGCTTATAACACTGAATTAGTGAAACCAGCGCCTACTTCATGGAAAGTTTTGTGGGATCCACAATACGCTGGGAAAGTAGCTGTTAATGAAGGGTTAAAAGATCAATGTCTTCAAATGGTAAATTTAGCTTGGAAGGGTAGTCCTTATCCAGTTGACGCTGAAACATTTAAGCATTTAAGCGACTTACGTCCAAGTCTTGTTGCGCTTTGGAGTGGTGGGGCGGATGCAGAACAGCTCTTCAGAAATGGTGAAATTGTAATGACACCATTCTGGAATGGAAGAGTAACCAAGCTTCGAGGAGAAGGTTTACCACTTAAATTTGCGACTCCTACAGAAGGGTTCTTTGTACGTTCTAGTGTTTATGGTATTCCCCGAGGAGCGAGAAATCCAGAAATGGCTCACGAGTGGCTGAACTGGGTTATTGGTGCAGGACCACAAAAGAAAATGGTAGAATATGGTTACGGAACATTCAACAAACTGGTAGAGCACACTCCAGAGGAAGCGGCAAATGTTATCGTATCTGATCCAGAAGTTATGAAATATGCGGTTTCAGAAGACTTCAACCAAATTCTTGATAATGGTAAAGAATGGACTGATATGTGGAATAAGTGGAAATCTTCATAAGAGGCGGTCTCTAGGAAATAACTTGTACGCGAAATCTGATAATTTTACCTAACTAGGTTTCGCGTACAAAATGATTTACTTCAATTTTTTTCTAATAGAATGTAATTTTCCTTAATGTCACTTAACTCTGATCAAAACTATGGAGCATTATGGCTTTTGACACCTACGGTACTTCTGTACCTGGCAACGTTTTTATTTCCTTTAATTTTGTTGGGCGTCCTCAGTTTTGCCAAATTTGAGGCAAGCATTACAACACTAGGTTTCTATTTTGATAATTACATTAAGATTTTTAGTGATGGAATTACATTAAAGATATTTTTCCAAACTGTAAGACTGTCCATTTATATAACATTTTGGTGTTTGATTTTGGGATATCCAGTAGCTTTGCTGATGAGGAGTTGCAGCCCAAAGATAAAGATGATTCTTCTTTTCTGTGTCGTTTCACCTTTATTAACAAGTATTATAGTAAGAAACGTAGCTTGGCTCTTAATCCTTGGTAGATCGGGGATGATAAATGACACACTTATTCAGTGGGAATTAATTTCTAAGCCACTTCCATTAATGTACAACGAGTTTGGTGTAATTTTAGCGGTAGTGCATGTGTATTTGTCCTTTATGGTTTTACCACTGTTTGGAGCACTTAGCTCAATAAATTCTTCAATCGAGGAGGCTGCTAGCAGCCTAGGAGCCCCTTTTTGGCGTGTATTTCTATCGATTACATTACCACTGAGTTTGCCAGGAATCATGGCGGGCTGTACACTGGTATTCATTCTTTCTATGGGGGTTTATCTTACACCAGTTATAATGGGTGGAAATTTTATTCTAACACTACCAATGCTTATTACCGAGTCGGTTCGAGAGCAGTATGACTGGCCTTACGCTTCGGCTATGGCTCTTATGTTACTTTTGGCTATAGGTTTTATGGTAGTTTTATCATCTGGATTGCAGAGACTGGTAAGTAGAAGATGAGTTCGCAAGAACACTACGGCTCTCGATTTCCCTATAGGCTTTTGGTTGGTGTAGTGACAGTCGTTATTTTCTTTTTAGAAGCTCCATTAGTAATTCTAGTAATCCAATCTTTTACTGCGGAATCCTATTTAGCCTTTCCTCCACCATCGTATGGTGTTCGTTGGTATAAAGAGGTTCTAACTTCTGAAGATTGGTTGAATTCAATTTCTTTAAGTCTAATAATAGCTACAATTGTTACACCTCTCTCATTGATTTTTGGCACTATGGCTGCATTTGCTCTAGATCGTGGTCCAAAAAAGCTCAAAAATGGTCTTCAAGCTATTATGATCTCCCCTATGGTTTTACCGCATATAGTTTTAGGACTAGGGTTGTTTAAAATGGCTCTTGAATTAGATATTGATGATAGTATGTTGGCATACATCCCCGCACATCTTACCATAACGATACCTTTTGTGATAATCTCAGTTGGGGCAAGTTTGCAAACTTTTGAGGTAACTTTGGAAGAAGCCGCTCGAAGTTTAGGCGCATCACGTTTTTGGGCAGTATGGCACATTACTTTGCCGATCATTCGACCCGGGTTAGTTGCTGGTGCTATTTTTAGTTTTATAATTTCATTTGATGAGTTTATAATAACATTCTTTTTGACAACTTTCCAAAGAACGTTGCCGATCGAAATGTTTTCAACTTTAATGTATCAAGTTAGGCCGTCTATAGCTGCAGTATCAACGTTAACATTGGCGGTAACGGCATTTTTAACTGCTATGCTTATGCTTAGGGGGCAGATAACTAGTGGAAATAAGGTTATCAAATGAGTTCTGTTGAATTAAAATCTATTGTTAAGAAATATGGAGCGGTAACAGCTGTAGCATCAATTGACCTTTCAGTTGAATCTGGAGAGTTTGTTACTTTACTTGGACCTTCAGGATGTGGAAAGACAACTACTCTAAGAATGGTGGCTGGTTTTATTAGACCAACATCAGGTCAATTATATGTAGGCGGAAGCAATATGGATGGTGTGCCACCACATAAAAGAAAGGTGGGATTAGTCTTCCAAAACTATGCATTATTTCCACACATGAGTGTTCAAAAAAACATTGAGTTTGGTTTAAAAATGCAAAACACTCCCTTTGAAGAAAGAAAAGATAAAATTATTGATGCCTTAGATCTAGTTAAGCTTCGCCACCTAGAACATAGAATGCCTTCAGAATTATCAGGTGGCCAACAACAAAGAGTAGCTTTAGCGAGGGCTCTAGTAATTAGACCTGATGTATTGTTACTCGATGAACCGTTTGGAGCTCTTGACAAGCAATTAAGAGATCATATGCGAATTGAATTACGTGAACTTCAACAAAAACTTAAGATTTCAACATTGTTTGTTACCCATGATCAAGATGAAGCTCTATCTATGTCTGATAGAATTGTTGTTATGTCGGAGGGTCAAGTGAGTCAAATTGGAAGCCCTGTAGAAATATATGAAAAACCAAAAACTCGATTTGTAACTGATTTTATTGGGAGGTCAAACATTTTATCTGGAAAAATCGAAACTGAAAAAAGCAATAAAACTTGTTTAAATGCTGAGGGCTTAAAACTTCCAAATGTTTCTAAAACATCACATAAAAGTGAAAGTATATTAGTAATGATTCGTCCGGAATGTGTTCTTTTGAAAAAACCTAACAGCAAAAACAAAATTACTAATTACAAAAATACCGCTAAAATTCTATCTATAATTTATCTAGGTTCCATTATCCAATATAAAATTAAAGTAAATAATGGACCAGCTTTAATAGTTACAGAAAGTAACGTTGGCTATTCTGATCCCAAAAAGTTTTCCCTTGGAGATACAGCTGAAATAATAATTCCAGAAAATGCTATTTATTTAATTCCAGGTTAAATTTTATATTAATAGATAACGAGGACAATTAATGCATAAAATTAATATTCCAGAAAAAATCATACAAAATTGTATTTCGAGAAGAGGAAAAAGATATATTTTTGATAAAATAAATCTTAAATCCACTGCACTTTTAGTAATTGATATGCAAAATTGTTTTATAGTGCCTAATCTTTCTATTGTTGAAGTACCCGGATTAGAAAAAATTGTTCCAAACATAAATTCATTAGCTAAAACAATGAGGGAAGCTGGCGGAAAAGTGATTTGGACTGAGCATATATACACTAAAGAATGGTCGTCATGGCATGATAATTTTTCAAATGACCAAACCAGAAAAAAAATCATTAATGACACATCTAAAGGTTCATTTGCAAGACAATTATGGTCTGGAATGGATAAAAAAGATAACGAACTTTTGATCACTAAGTACCGATCAAGTGCTTTTACACCGGGCTCTTCTAACTTAAAGTCTGTCTTAGATAAACTTGAAATTGATACCTTAATAATAACAGGAACATTGACAAATGTGTGTTGTGAATCAACAACAAGAGATGCAATGCTCTTGAACTATAATACAATCTTTTTAGCTGATGCTACTGGCACAAGAAGTGATGAAGAACATAATGCAACACTTGTTAATATGATACAATTTTTTGCTGATGTTCGAATGACAAGTGATACTATTAAGTTAATTTCAAATTCTGAATAATAGGTGGAAAATTAATAATTTTAATTTTTTATAAAACTTAAAAGCTATTTTGATAATTAATAACAATTAATTATTGGATCTACAATAAGAGGAAGGGTTTTTATAGTTGATACATTTTACTCAAGAAGAATTTTTATATCGGAAAAAAAGCGCTGTTTCGGCCCTTAAAGTGGCAAACCTTGATGCATTACTAATGTTTGCACCTGAAAGCCATTTTTGGATTTGTGGTTATGACACCTTTGGGTTTGCGATGTTTCAATGTCTAATACTCACCTCTAAAGGTGAGTTACACTTACTAACACGTGAACCTGATTTAAGACAGGCAGTTTTTACTTCAACTTTAACAACAAAAGAAATTCATATATGGAAAGAAATTGAAGGATCAAATCCTATAGATAATCTATCTAAAATCCTCAATGACCTGGGGGTTGTAGGTAAAATCGGCTTTGAAGGCCAAACTGTAGGACTAACCGATTATAATGGTCAACTTCTGAGAAAGTCAATTTCTCACTTGGAGGAGGCTTCTGAATTAATTCGTTCTTTACGAAGTGTAAAAAGTCCATCTGAAATTAAAATGCATCGCCAAGCTGCAAAACTTTCAGATGATGCACTAGATATTGCTATTCAATTAGCTTCACCAAAAGCTTTTGAAGGAGATATTCTTGCCGCTATGCAAGCTGCAATTCTTCAAGGTGGTGGAGATTATGCAGGTAACGAATTTGTTATTGGTTCAGGACCAAGCGCGTTATTATGCAGATATTTCTCAGGAAGAAGATACTTAGACCCTGTTGATCAGCTAACCTTGGAATGGTCCGGCGCGTATGCACGCTATCATGCCGCGATGATGCGCACTTTAATCATTGGTAAACCTTCAAGCAATCACAAACGAATGCATGCTGCTTGTGTCGAAGCTATTGAAGCATGTGAAGCTGCAATATATCCTAATTCGCCTATGGGAGATGTTTTTCAGGCACATGCAAATGTATTTGATAAACACGGTTTAAATCATGCAAGGCTTCAAGCGTGTGGATATGGTATGGGTGCTGTTTTCAATCCAATATGGGTCGATTTTCCTATGTTTTATGAAAACAATCCTAAATTAATCAAAGAAGGGCAAGTTTTTTTTCTACATATGGCTTTGTTTGACAGTAATACAGATGAAGCTATGACTCTTGGACATTCAGTAATAGTTCATCAAGGAGGCATAGAAAGGCTTTCACGTCATTCACTAGATCTTGTAATATGTAATTAATAGTCAGTGAGCAACTTTAACGAAGTAATTTTTTTTTATACTTTTTTATTAGGTAAAATAACAAATTTTACAATATATTGCCTACAACCCGAGTTTTTTCATCCCTCCTAGAGGATAACGCTCGTCGGAACCTCTAGGCCTTGCGACCCTAATTTACGTTTTAACATGGAAAGCTACTATTAGTGATTAACTTATTGAAAACTAACGCCTTTCAAGCATAAGTTTTTTTATTTCTCCAATTGCTTTGCCCGGATTTAAGCCTTTTGGGCATGTCTGAGAGCAATTCATAATCGTATGGCATCTATAAAGCTTAAACGGGTCTTCAAGTGCATCTAATCTTTCTCCGGTATTTTCGTCTCTACTGTCAGCTATCCATCTGTAAGCTTGAAGAAGTACTGCGGGGCCAAGATATTGGTCTCCATTCCACCAATAAGATGGACATGCAGTTGAGCATGAAAAACATAAAACACATTCCCATGCACCATCAAGGGCAGCCCTTTCTTCCTTTGATTGTTTTCGTTCTCCTTCTGCAGGCGGAGTATCTGACTTTAACCATGGTTCAATAGAGTTTAATTGTGCGTAGGCTTTCGTGAGGTCAGGAACTAAGTCTTTAACTACATCCATATGGGGCAGAGGAAAAATTAATACATCGCCTTTTATTTCATCGATACTTTTCAAGCATGCTAAAGTATTAGTACCGTCAATATTCATAGAACAGGAACCACAAATTCCTTCTCTGCAAGATCTTCTAAAAGTTAAACCACCATCCACTTCACTCTTAATCTTTATTAAAGCATCGAGGACCATTGGGCCACAATCGTCTATATCAATAGTAAAAGTATCAACTTTTGGATTTTGATCGTCATCGGGTGACCATCGATAAATTTTAAAAACTTTTTTTTGACCATTAGTTTTTGGTTCAGGGTGCTGTTTCCCTTCAATAATTTGACTATTCTTAGGTAATTTAAATTCTGCCATATAACACCCTAATAAACTCTTGCCACAGGTGCAACCGTTTGCACTTCATTGGTTAATGTTGATAATGTCACATCCCGGTATCCCAGTTTAGATTGGTTCTTTTCATCCAACCACATGATAGTATGCTTCATCCAGTTTTCATCATCACGTTCCGGATAGTCCTCATGCGCATGAGCACCGCGTGATTCTTCTCTTTTATTGGCAGACCTTATCGTAACGAGTGCTTGTCCCATCAGGTTATCAAGCTCTAATGTTTCAATCAGGTCTGTATTCCATATCAGGGATCTATCCTCAAGGCGGACATTTTGCATATGCATTGCAATATCCCCTAACTTCTTGACCCCATCGTCGAGTATCTCGGTATTGCGGAACACAGCGGCATGACGCTGCATAGCCTTTTGCATATCAAGCCTGAGTTCAGCAGTTGATACATCTCCCTTGGAGTGACGGATGCCGTCAAAGCGATCTAAGGCCTTTTGCGTGGTAGATTCTGGCAATGGCGGCAAAGACTCGCCAGGCTTCATTGTATCAGCGGCACGGTGTGCAGCAGCGCGTCCAAAGACTACAATATCTAACAAAGAGTTAGTGCCCAGGCGGTTGGCTCCATGAACAGATACACAGGCCGCTTCCCCAATAGCCATCAGTCCTGGAGCAACACGGTTCTGGTCTTTCGTTGTTGGTGATAAAACCTCACCATGGTAGTTCGTTGGAATGCCTCCCATGTTATAATGAACCGTTGGCAGTACGGGGATCGGTGCACGCGTTACATCAACACCGCAGAAGATCTTTGCTGTCTCGGTAATGCCGGGCAATTGCTTATGAAGTGTCTCTGGTTCAATATGTTCAAGATGAAGCATAATATGATCACTCTCATTGCCAACACCTCGCCCTTCATTAATCTCAACAGTCATCGCACGACTGACAACATCACGGCTTGCAAGATCTTTCGCTGTTGGAGCGTAGCGTTCCATAAAACGCTCACCTTCTGAGTTGGTAAGATATCCACCTTCACCACGCGCACCTTCTGTAATGAGAACACCGGCTCCATAAACCCCGGTTGGATGAAACTGGACAAATTCCATATCCTGAAGCGGCAATCCTGCACGCAGGATCATGGCATTGCCATCCCCTGTACAGGTATGTGCTGAGGTACAGGAGAAGTAAACTCGTCCATAACCACCGGTTGCCAAAACAGTCTTCTGAGCACGGAAGCGATGGAGCGTTCCATCTTCCATACATAAAGCCAGAACCCCACAGCACCGGCCTTCATCATCCATCAGCAGATCAAGGGCAAAATACTCAACAAAAAACTCAGCCTTGTACTTGAGGCACTGTTGATACAAGGTATGCAGGATCGCATGGCCGGTCCTGTCTGCTGCCGCGCAGGCTCTGCGTGCCATGGCCTTGCCATGCTCCAAGGTATGCCCGCCAAAAGGCCGCTGGTAGATCTTGCCTTCTTCGGTTCTTGAGAAGGGCACACCGTAATGTTCGAGTTCGACAACCGATGGGATGGCATTGCGGCACATATACTCAATCGCATCCTGGTCACCCAGCCAGTCTGATCCCTTGACCGTATCATACATATGATACCGCCAGTTATCACCTTCGCCCATATTATTTAAAGCAGCACCAACTCCACCTTGTGCTGCGACGGTATGCGAGCGTGTGGGGAAGACTTTGGTGATGCAGGCCGTTTTAAAACCGCTGGCTGTCATGCCAAGTGTAGCGCGAAGGCCCGCTCCGCCAGCACCAACAACCAAAATATCATGCTCATGATCAATAATAGGGTAAGTGGTCATAATTAAATATGCTTTCCATATTTCATAAAACAATTCTCAAAACAGATAATGCAGACAAGACGCCTATGATGGCCAGGATAAATTTAGTAATTATAATTAAAGTCATTCTTGTCATTTTATTAGCGATATAATCTTCAATAACAACCTGCAAACCAAGTTGAGCATGCCAAAATGTTGCTATAATCAATAGTAAAAATAAAGTTGCGTTCAGTGGATTGGAAACCGTTTCAATTGCGGACTCATAATTAGAGCTTTTCATAAACGCAATTAACGATACAAACCATATTGTTAATGGAACTAGAGCGATAGCAGTAACTCTTTGAGCTATCCAGTGGCTAAGTCCATGTTTTGCAGAGCCTAAACCTTTCGCACTTTTCAAAGGTGAGGTCATTGATTTGTTTTTATCCATCATGCCCCAACTAATTGAACCAGACTGTGAGCCAGGTTATAGAAGTTAAAATCAATGAAGCAACTAATACTGCGTATCCAGTTTTATAAACAGTGCTTATGTCAAAGCCATAACCCAAATCCCAGCTTAAATGACGTATTCCATTTAATAAGTGATAGAAAAGCATAACTGAAAAACCAAGAAGAATAAATTGACCAAACCAGTGTGAAATAACTTGATGCACATAAGAAAATAATTCAGGACCCGCAGCTAGAGCAACCAGCCAGATAACTATAAGGAAAGTTCCCAATGACAATGCTATCCCAGAAGCTCTATGCCCAATAGACATCAAACTAGTTAGCTGCCATTTATATACTTGCAGATGAGGAGAAAGAGGTCTGGGTTTTGAACCGCTGTTATTAATCTTTAAACTGTCACTCATTACTATTCCAAAAATTTATATATAATATATATATTGTTTAAAGGCGGGTTAAGGTCAATGAATAAGAACGATTTAATAGAACATTTTGGAGAATTTGACTATATAATAGTTGGTTCTGGATCTGCTGGCTCAGTAATGGCTAATCGATTAAGTCTTAATCCAAAAAATAAAGTACTACTATTAGAAGCTGGTGGTAATGATAACTACCATTGGATAAATATTCCAATTGGCTATCTCTATTGCATAGGCAACCCAAAAGTTGATTGGATGTATAATACTGCCAAAGAACAGGGACTTGGAGGAAGATCAATTGGTTATCCAAGAGGAAAAGTATTAGGTGGGAGCTCTTCTATAAATGGAATGATTTATATGCGAGGGCAATCTCGGGATTATGATTTATGGCGTCAATTAGGTGGAACTGGATGGGGTTGGGACGATGTGATACCCTATTTTCTCAAATCTGAAAATTATCATAAAGATTTACCTGGTCACTCTCAAAATGGAGAGATGAAAGTTGAAAAACCAAGAATCAGTTGGGAAATTTTGAATGCTGTTCAAGATGCAGCAGATGAAATTGGCATTCCCCGGACAGAAGATTTCAATCAAGGCAATAATGAGGGCTCAGGCTATTTTGAAGTGATGCAGAAAAAAGGTGTTCGTTGGAGTGCTTCAAGAGCCTTTTTAAGGCCAATTCAAAATAGAAAAAATCTTAAAATTGTAACTGAAGCCCATGTGACAAAATTGGAATTTAGTGGAGATAAAGTAATTAGTTTATTATTTCATAAAAGCAAAAAAATATTTAGAGTTAGGGCCTCCAAGGAAGTTATTCTTTCTGCTGGTTCAATTGGTTCTCCTCAAATCATGATGCTTTCTGGTTTAGGTGACAGTGATGAAATCAGAGAGCATGGAATTAAAGTTGAAAAACATATACCAGGAATAGGAAAGAACCTTCAGGATCATTTGCAGATTAGGACAGCCTTTAAGGTAAAAAATGTTAAAACTTTAAACCAAATGTATCACAGTTACCTAAGTTTGGGTAAAATGGGATTAGAGTATTTATTATTCAAACGTGGTCCTTTGACAATGGCACCTAGTCAGTTTGGGATTTTTACAAAATCTGATGAAAGGTTTGATACACCAAACATAGAATTTCATATCCAACCTCTTTCTTTAGATAAATTTGGAGATCCTCTCCACAATTTTCCTGCACTTACAGTTTCTGTTTGTAATTTAAGACCCAAATCCAGAGGGACAGTTTCTTTAACGAGTTCCAACCCTATGGATCAACCAAAAATAGCACCAAATTATCTTGCTGACCCAGAAGATAAGGAGGTTGCGGTTGAGTCCATTAAAAAGGCTAGAAATCTAATGGCCACCAAGAGGATGTCTATTTTTGAGCCAGATGAATTTTTGCCAGGAAAGAATATAACTAAACACAAAGATTTATTAGATGAGGCAGGTAAAATTTCTACTACAATTTTCCATCCTGTAGGCACAGCCAAAATGGGCTTACCCAGCGATCCGATGTCAGTAGTAGATCATAAACTTAGAGTTCGAGGTTACAAAAATTTGAGAGTTGTAGACGGTTCAATCATGCCTGTTATTACAAGTGGTAATACTCATGCTCCGATTACAATGATTGCTGAAAAGGCCTCAGACTTAATTCTTTCCAAATAAATAAAAATAATTCACTATGTTTATTTATATTGTTTTGCTTTGGAATTTTAATTAACTTTAATTCGAATAAAATTATATGATTGATTACAATATTTTTATTGCTTTGGTGATTTATTACTTTGTGATGTATATAACACCAGGACCTAATAATGCTATGGTTTTGACCTCAGGTCTGAAATTTGGGTTTCTAAAGTCCATTCCGCATATTTCAGGTATTACAATTGGTCATATTATTCAGTTAACTTTGGTTTGCCTTGGATTGGGACAGGTATTTATTATTTTTCCAGTGATACAAAGTATACTCAAAATAATTTGTGCGATTTATATTATATTTCTTGGGTATAAAATTCTAGGATCTATCAGCCCAATTAAAGAAGATGGTTCAAGGCCTTTGAAATTTTATGAGGCGGCATTATTTCAGATTGTTAATCCAAAGGCTTGGACAATTTCAAGCATGGCTGCCTCTGGGTTTTTGCCAAAAGAAGGAAACCTGACTATTTCAATTGTAATTATTGCTTCAACAGCATTGGTTGTTTGCCCAATATCTATATCTCCATGGGCTATTTTTGGATCATCAATTAGAAATGTGGTAAAGAATGAACAAATAAAAAAATATATAGAATATTTCCTTGCAGCTCTACTTTTAATTACAGCTATTTTAATAATAATCCAAAATTAATTTTACATAATAATTTGTAAATTTTATTCTATAGATTCTATTTTTGGCATTAAATTAAGGAGTTCTTTAGTATAAGGGTGTTTTGGGCTATTGAATAATTTTTCTGTTTCAGCAGTTTCGCATACTACGCCATTTTTTAAGACTGTTGTTCTGTCACACATTTGACGGATAACTGGAAGATCATGGCTTATAAATAATATAGTAAGATTTAGCTGATCTTGTAAATCCTTTAAAAGATTGAGAACCTGGGCTTGGATGCTTACATCCAATGCTGACGTTGGTTCGTCGCATATAAGTAACCTTGGTCTAGTGGCTAAAGCTCTTGCAATAGAAATTCTTTGTCTTTGTCCCCCAGAAAATTCATGAGGATATCTTTCAAGTGATTGTCGGGACATGCCAACTATATCAATTAAGTCATTAACATTTTTATTAATTAAATCGCTCCCTATGTTTTTTTGGAGAAATTTTATTGGCTCAGCAATAATGTTTTTTACTTTAAATCTTGGATTTAAAGATGAATAGGGGTCTTGAAAAATCATTTGAATTTGACCCCTGAATTTATTTTTTATTAGTTTATTTTTTGGGTCATGCAATGAAACGTTTTCAAAGTATACTTCTCCTGAGGTTGGGCTTATTAAACTGCTTACAATTTTTGCAATTGTGGATTTTCCTGATCCGGATTCACCAACCAAACCAAAAGATTCTCCTTCGAATATTTGAAAAGAGACTCTATCTAAAGCCTTAATTTTACTTTCACTTTTATTGATTGAAATAATTGCATTATCATCAAATGTTTTTGTTACATTTATAAAATCCAATAGTTTCTTATTGTTAATATCCCTTACCCCCCAATTTTTAATTATATTATTTGTAAGATTAACAGAGCTATTTGTTATTTTCTTTCCTTCGGGGCTTAACAGTTTAAATCTATCTATTTTTTTATTTGTAGGCGGCACAGACATTACTAAGCTTTTACATTCAATAGATTTGGGGTTAGATAAAATTTCAATTGTTTTGCCTTGTTCAACTATTTTACCCAGTCTCATTACAACAACTCGGTCTGTTGTTTCTGCTATTACACCCATATCGTGAGTAATAATAATTACGCCAAGATTTCTTTCAATTGTTAGTTGTTTTAATAATTTTAAAATTTTAAATTGGATGCTTACATCTAGGGCTGTTGTAGGTTCATCAGCTATTATTAGGTCTGGCTCACAGCTTATAGCTAATGCAATCACAACCCTTTGGCGCATGCCACCACTAAATTGATGTGGGTATTCATTTATTCTTTTTTCTGGATTTTCAATTCCGACTTCTCTCAACAGATCAATGGATTTTTTCTCAGCATCATTGTGATTTAACTTCAAATGCGTTTGAATGGTTTCAATTAATTGATCTTTTATTTTAAATAGAGGGTTTAAAGATGTTTGAGGGTCTTGAAAAATAAAGCCAATTTTTTTGCCTCTTACTTTTTGAACTATGTTTTCATTATTGCAGAACTCAATCCCATCAAGTTTTATTGAGCCGCTTGTGATTTTTCCTGGCTTGTCTATTAAATTAATTATAGCATTTGCAACCGTTGACTTACCTGATCCAGATTCTCCAACTATGCCTATAATTTCTCCTCTTTCTAGACTGAAAGATACATTTTTACCTGCTTCGATCGTTTCTTTTCTAGTTTGATATTCAATATCTAAATCTTTTATATCTAGAAAACTCATCTTGATTTTAATTTTGGATTTAAAGCGTCTCTCATCCAATCCCCTAGTAAGTTTATAGATAAAGCGAGAACAACCAAAAATATTGCAGGGAAAAATGTAATCCACCACTCGCCTGAAAATAAAAAATTATTACCAAATCTTATTAACGTTCCTAAAGATGGGTTTGTTGGAGGAAACCCTACACCTAGGAAGCTTAGAGTAGATTCTGTAATAATAGCTTGAGATAAACCTATTGTAGCAATAACCAAAACAGGCCTTAAAATATTAGGTAAGATATGCTTGAACATTATTACTAAATTTGACAACCCGATTATTTTAGATGCTAAAATATATTCTTTATTCTTTTCTACAAGTGTTGCCGCTCTTGTTACTCTAGCAAATTGAGGCCATTCGGAAATCCCAATTGCTATTATTAAAACATATATAGCCATGTCATTATGTAAAGACTTTGAGATAAAACCTCTAGCTATTCCATCCACCAACAGAGCCATAAGAATGCTTGGAATTGTAAGTTGAACATCAGTAAAACGCATGACAACAATTTCATATCTGCCACCTAAATAACCTGAAGTTACACCTAGGGAAACTCCTAGTATCATTGCAAAAATAATTGATGCAAAACCAACAGTTAAAGAGATTCGAGATCCATAAATCATTGTTGAGAGCATGTCTCTTCCTTGCTGGTCAGTTCCAAGAATAAAATTAATGTCACCACCCTCGACCCATATAGGAGGTGTGAAGGCATCCATCAAAGAAATACTTGCAGGGTCAAATGGGTTATAAGGAGCAACTATTCCAGCTAATAAAGAGGCAAAAACAATGATTAAAAAAACTACAGTAGAAGAAATTGCAATTTTTGATTTTTTAAAACTGTAGCCAATATCAGTGTCTAAAAAATTATTTATCATTTTTGCAATCATTCAGTTACAGCCTCTTCTTTGAACCTAATTCTTGGGTCGATGAAATAATATGCAATATCAACTATAAAATTTATCATTACAAAAATAAAAGCGACCATAATTAGGTATGCAGACATAATAGGTATGTCTACGAATTGAACAGCATTGATGAATAATAAACCCATGCCAGGCCATTGAAAAACAGTTTCGGTGATAATAGAAAAAGCTATTAATGTTCCAACGTTAATGCCAGTAATTGTGATAACTGGGATTAAGCCATTTTTTAAAGCGTGCCTGTAATTAATTATATTGTTATTTATGCCTCTAGCTCTAGCAAATTTAATATAATCAGTTTGCAAAATCTCCATCATTTCAGCTCTTACAAGTCTGATTATATATGTCATTTGGAACAAACTAAGAGTTACAGAGGGAAGTATTAAAGCTTTTACACCACTTAATGTCAGAAAACCTGTAGACCAAACCCCAAAATGAATGACTTCTCCTCTTCCAAATGACGGAAGTATCCCTAAGATAACAGAAAATAAATATATAAATAAAATTCCAATTACAAATGTTGGAAGTGAAACACCAAAAAGAGAAATTATGAGTATAAAATTACTAAGATAACCTTCACGGTTTATACCAGTGTAAACACCAAAAACAACTCCAGAGATAATAGCAATGAGAGCAGATACAAAAACTAATTCCAAAGTAGCTGGAAGTCTTTCGGAAATAAGATCAGAGACGGGTCGTCTTAACTGATATGAAAGTCCAAATTCTCCTTTGGAAGAATTTCCAACAAATCTAAAAAATTGTGTATAAACAGGATCATTTAATCCTAACTTTTCTCTAATCTCCTCTCTTTTTTCCATTGATGCCTCTTGTCCAACCATGTTGTGGACAGGATCACCAACAAAATTAAATAGAGAAAAAGATACAAAAGCAACTATCAGCATAACTAATACTGATTGTAAAAGCCTTTTTAAAAAATAATTTATCATTGAATGATTGAAATTATCGTTAAGTTTAAATAATACCGGTCAATTTTATCAATTAACCGGTATTAATAGATTATTTAATTAATTCACCTTTGCAAAACGGAAAAGAGGCTCATTGTTTGTTCTTATTGGAACTTCAACATTGCTCTTAGAACCCCAAGAAATGACCTGGTGATGGAGAGGCAGATATGGCATATTATCTTGAACAATAGCCCAAGCTTCAGCAATATTTGCGTTTCTCTGATCTAGATTTGTTTCGGTTAACATAGTGCCAACTAACTCGTCTACTCGCGCATCACTAAAGCCAACCTTATTCCAGCTTCCATCTGATTTTAGCAAGAATGAATAAACATAATGACTGTCAAATGTTGGAACACCCCAACCAAGCATATAAAAATCACTTAGATCGTTTTGCAAGTCTTTAAAGTGTATACTTTTTGGTTGAGCATCCAAGTTAACTTTAATGCCAACTTTTGCCAACATACTAACAGCTGCAACGCAAATTGCTTCATCGTTGATATATCTATTATTTGGGCAATCTAGAGTTATTTCAAACCCATCTGGATAACCTGCATCCGCGAGAAGTTTTTTTGACATGTTTGGATCGTAAGGTAATCTTGCATCTAATTCCTTTGTGTAGCCTTGAACGCCAGGAAAAGTAATCATTCCAGCTGGCTCACTGAGGCCTCTCATAACTTTGTCTTTAATCGCATTCATATCGAGAGCGTGATACATAGCAAGACGAACTTTTTTATCTTTTAGTGGGTTTTTACCCTTGATGTTTGATGATCTTAATTCGTCTGAACCTTGATCCATGCCAAAGAAAATTGTTCTTGCTTGAGGTGTACTTTCAACCTTATGGAGTGCTGAACCATTAATTCTATTAATGTCTTGAGCTGGAGTAAAGTTAGTAAAATCAATATCTCCAGATAATAAAGCTGCAACACGTGTGGCATCATTTTTAATTGGTAACAATTCTATTGTATCAATATTATGCTGTGATTGGTCGCCCCACCAGTTGCCGTTTCTTTCAAAAACAGTTCTTGTGTTTTGCTCTCTCAAGGTAATTTTAAAAGGTCCTGTTCCCATTGCGTTTATTGAACAATAAGTTTCTTGTGAAGCATCAAAATCTTGTGATTGCTCACATCCGTTCTTTTTTGACCATGCTTCAGACATGATAAAAATTTGACTTAATTGGTTCAAAAGTATTGGATTGGGACCTTCAGTTTTAATTTCTACTTGATTATTAAAAGTAGCTTTTACTGAAGTAATACTATCTATTAACTCGATCATATCAGATGCACCAGTTAAGGCTCGATTGATGCTGAAAACAACATCACTTGCCTTTAAAGGTGAGCCGTCAGAGAAAACCACACCATCACGAATGGTAAATACCCAAGTTTCTGGATCTTTAGCTTCCCAAGATGTAGCAAGCTGAGATACGATAGACATATCGACAACACGTGTGACTAAAGTCTCATAAACCTGCCTAGATACCATATGCGTTGGACCCTCATTTTGTGCATGCGGGTCAAGAGTTAATGAATCGCCTGGCATTGACCACTTTATAGTAGCGGCATAAACAGGTGAAATAACTCCAATTAAAAGCAATGGCAGTAAAATTCTTGCCAATATTTTCATTTTTTCCTCCTAGAAATTGTTTATTTAATTTAATATTTTAAAAAAATAAGTAATGCATACTGCAATATGCAAAAATGACATAGTATTTAGATAAGTAAATAGTTTTTTAAATTAAATAATTAAAAAAAATTATATTAGATACCGCTCATGCAAAGATATTTTATTTCAAGAAAATCATCTATGCCGTATTTGGACCCTTCTCTACCTAGCCCAGATTGTTTGATACCCCCAAATGGAGCGACTTCAGTTGAAATTATTCCAGTGTTTATTCCAACTATTCCGTATTCAAGAGCCTCTGCTACTTTCCAAACTTTTGAGAGATCTTTAGCATAAAAATATGCTGCTAGGCCAAATTCAGTATCATTTGCAGCTTCTATAACTTCATCAATCGAATCAAACTTAAACAGAGGCGCTACAGGTCCAAAGGTTTCTTCTTTAGCCACTTTCATTGATGATGTTACACCTGTCAGAACTGTCGGGTTGTAAAAAGTTCCTCCTAATTCTGATCTTTCCCCACCGGATAAAATAGTAGCACCTTTTGAAACTGCATCCTGAATATGTTCCTCAACTTTATCTAATGCTTGAGAATCAATAAGTGGTCCTGTTGTGACATTATTATCAAAGCCATTCCCAACTTTCATAGCTTTAGTCGCAGCAGCTAATTTTTTAGAGAACTCATCATATATATTATCTTGAACATAAATTCTATTAGCACATACACAGGTTTGGCCAGCATTCCTATATTTGCTTATCATTGCCCCAGAGACTGCTTCATCAATATCAGCATCATCAAATACTATAAATGGTGCATTTCCTCCTAACTCTAAGCTTACTTTTTTGATCTGGTCAGAACATTGGCGCATTAAAATTCTTCCAACTTCTGTTGACCCTGTGAATGTTATTTTTCTAACGAGTTCATTGTCACAAAGTTCTTTGCCCATACCAGAAGAATCAGTTCCCATTACTATGTTAAACACTCCTGCTGGAATTCCAGCTTTGTCAGCAAGGTAGCCTAAAGCAAGTGCGGAAAGTGGAGTAAGTGTGGGTGGTCTGAGTACTACAGAGCAACCTACCGCTAATGCAGGAGCAACTTTTCTAGTAATCATTGCATTAGGAAAATTCCAAGGCGTGATAGCACCAACCACGCCAACTGGTTGTTTGATAACAACAATACGTTTATCTTCCTGGTGCCCAGGAATTGTGTCACCGTATACTCTTTTAGCTTCTTCAGCAAACCACTCTACAAAGCTTGCTCCATAGGTTATTTCACCAATTGCTTCAGCAAGAGGCTTCCCCATTTCTGCGGTTAGGATTTTGGCAAGATCGTCTTTGTTTTCAATCATTAAATCATACCATCTTCTAAGAGTTATAGACCTCTCCTTTCCTGTTTTAGCTGCCCAGCTTTTTTGGGCCTTATGAGCAGCTTCTATGGCTTGTTTGGTTTCTGTTACGCCCATGTTTGGAAGATCTGTAATTAGTTTTCCATTTGCAGGGTCATTTACTGGAAAAGTTTTACCGGAATTACCCTCAGTAAATTTTCCGTTAATATATCCTTTAGTAACGATTAAGTCTTGATTTTTTAGCTTTGAAAAAATATCTGATTTGCCTGCCACGATTCGCTCCCTTAAACTTATATGTACAACTTACATTTTATTTAATAATAAATAGATTATTAAATATTAGATAGGTTAAATAAAATTCTAGCCCAACTTCTTGTTCCTTTTTGATAACTGCTAAGACTATATTTTTCATTCGGAGAATGAATTTTGTCATCATCCAAACCAAATCCAACAAGCAAAGAATTCATTCCTAAAATATTTTTAAAATGATCGCCTATTGGAATAGAACCACCACATCCAACCATTCTTGGTTCAACCAGCCATTCATCTTTAAGCGCCTTTTCTGCTGCTTTAATTTCTGGAGAATTAATGGGTAGCGATGAAGCGCCTGACCCAGCTTTCTCATTAAATTCTACTGAGCAATCTGATGGCAGAAGACTAATTACATGTTTCCGAAAGCTTTTTAGAACTTTTGAGGGAACCTGAGACCCTACTAATCGAAAACTTACTTTCGCTGAAGCTTTTGAGGGCAATACAGTTTTAAATCCTGGTTCAATGTATCCTCCCCATATTCCGTTAACTTCACAAGTTGGTTGGGACCAAATTTTTTCTAATGGTGTGTAATTAGGTTCACCAATAACATTTGACAAGCCAACATCTGACAAAAACGCTTTTGAGTCAAAATTCAAATTATCCCATTGTTTTTTTTGTTCTAAAGATAATTCTGGCACGCCATTATAGAAGCCGTCTAATGTGATCCTGCCATTTTCATCATGAAGATCAGATAAAATTTTTGTAAGTAAATGAATGGGATTTGCCGCAACCCCACCATACATCCCAGAGTGCAAGTCTCTATTAGCAGCTGTAATTGTGACTTCATCTCCAACCATGCCTCTAAGCATTGTCGTAATGCACGGTGTTTTATTGTCCCACATTCCAGTGTCACATACCAAACTATAATCGGCTGTTAATTCTTCTGAATTTGCTTTTAAAAAGTTTGACATAGATGGAGATCCAATCTCTTCTTCTCCTTCCAGTAGAATAGTAATTTTACAAGGTAATGTTCCTGAAGTTTTAATATGCGCTCTACAGGCCTCAATAAAAGTCATAACCTGACCCTTGTCATCACTAGCTCCACGAGCTTTGATAATTTTGCCTTTTGGAGCATCTTCAATTTTAGGATGGAATGGATCATGGTCCCAAAGATCTAAAGGGTCAACTGGTTGAACGTCGTAATGACCATAAAATAAAAAATGAGGTCCATCATTCTCAAAGTGAGCTACAACCATAGGATGGCCACTTGTTTTCCGAATACTAGCTTTAAAGCCAATATCTTTTAGTTGTTGAACAAACCAATCAGCTGCTTTTAAGCAATCTTTTTTATTGTTATTTTTTGTAGAAATTGAAGGAATTCTAAGAATTTCAAAAAGCCTTTCTAGGCTTTCATCTTGATTGTTATCAAGATACTCAAGTGCCTTTTCCAATTCAATTCTATTGTTAACCATTTATCGAATGCCCTGACTTATTGCTAATTCAGCTATCTGAACTGCATTTAACGCGGCTCCTTTACGTAAATTGTCTGAGACACACCAAAATACTAAACCACTTGGGACTGAATTATCTACTCTAATTCTTGAAATATATACTCCATCCTCACCTGCTGCTTCTTTTGGAGTGATGTAGCCTTCATCTGCTCTGTGATCTATAATAATTACACCCTCAGTCTCACTTAGGACATCTCGAGCAACATCTTCATCCATCGGGTTTTGGCATTCTATGAAAACTGCTTCACTGTGACCAACAAAAACAGGAACTCTTACACAATGAGCAACTACTTCAATGTTGTCATCTAAGATTTTTTTGGTTTCATCTCTCATCTTAACCTCTTCTTTTGTAAAACCATCGTCCATAAAAATGTCTATATGGGGTATTACATTAAAAGAGATTTCTTTAGTAAATACATTTTTTTCAAGAGGGTCGTTTACGTAAACTTTTTTAGTTTGGTTGAAAAGTTCATCCATCGCTTCTTTCCCGGCACCAGAAACAGCTTGGTAAGTTGAAACAACAACTCTACTAATATTAAACTCTCTGTGAAGCGGTGATAATGCCATAACCAGTTGAGCAGTTGAGCAATTAGGGTTGGCTATAATATTCATTCCACCATTTTCAGATAGGCACCCTTTCATATCATAATGATTAACTTCGGGCACAATTAACGGGACATTTTCTTTCATTCTAAAAGCAGAAGAATTGTCTATGACCAAAGCCCCACTTCTTCCTGCCAAGGGAGCATATTTTTCAGACACTGAACCGCCCGCACTAAAAAAAGAAAAATCCACATTTGAAAAATCAAAGTTTTCAATTGTTTGAACATCTATTCTTTGATCGTCGCCAAAGGACACTTGCCTTCCAGGGGATTTTGACGATGCCAGAGCATAAATTTTATCTACAGGAAATTTTCTTTCATATAAGGTTTGGAGCATTTCTCTTCCAACTGCTCCTGTGGCCCCTGCAACTGCAATTGTGTAAGTCATAATAAAACCTTAATATTCATCTTGCTTTTTGGTCCATTGAGTTAATTACCAAATCCATCATTTGAGCTGTTGAAACGCTTTTGCTCCCTCCTCCTAAGTCAGGTGTTCTTGCTCCTGAGGAAAGAGCATCAGATACAGCTAGTTCAATTAAATCTGCTTCATCTGAATGTCCAAACGAATATCTTAGCATCATTGTAAAACTTAAAACTTGGGCAAGAGGGTTTGCAACACCTTTCCCAGTAATATCAGGTGCTGAGCCGTGAACGGGTTCATACATTGCTTTTCTAATGCCGTCTTTATTTGGTGAACCCAGTGATGCTGATGGTAACATGCCTAAAGATCCTGTAAGCATAGCAGCACAATCTGAAAGCATGTCACCAAATAGATTGTCACAGACAATAACATCAAATTGCTTTGGCGCCCTTACTAATTGCATTGCACAGTTATCTGCAAACATGTGCTGAAGTTCAATGCCAGCGCCTTCATTTTTGTGAAGATCAGTAATCACTTCTCTCCATAACACACCTGAAAACATAACATTTGCTTTTTCAACGGAAGTTAATTTCCCATTTCTTTTCCTCGCAAGGTCAAAAGCAACTCTACCGATTCTTTCTATTTCCAGAGTTGTATATAAGTTTGTATCATAGCCTTTTTTAGTCCCATCAGGCAAAACATCAATGCCCCTTGGTTCAGCAAAATATACTCCACCGGTGAGTTCACGAAGTATCATTATATCTAGTCCCCTAACTATTTCAGGTTTAAGGGTGGAAGCTTCAACCAAAGGGGGAAAAACTATTGCTGGTCTCAAGTTTGCAAATAAGTCTAATTCTTTTCTTAAAGTCAGTAATCCTCTTTCAGGCTTCTGTTCAAATGGCAGATCATCATATTTAGGGCCACCTACAGCACCAAACAAAACAGCGTCACATTCTAATGCATCACTAAGAGCTTCATCCGTAAGAGGTGTTCCGTGAAGATCAAATGATTTTCCACCAACATCTTTTTCTATAGTATTAAAATTCAACTTCTTATATTTAGCTAACCAATCTATTAGCCTTAAGGTTTCTTTCATTACTTCTGGACCAATGCCATCACCTGGCATAACCATAATCTTTCTATTTGAAGTCATTTTAATTCCTAATTAATTTGATTAAAGCCATGGATGATTAGCGTCTCTATAGCTTTCATAGCTTTTTATTTGATTTTGTTTTTCTAATGTTAAAGAGATATCATCTAAGCCTTCCAGCAAACATTGTTTTCTAAATGGGTCTAAATCAAATTTAATAGAAACCCCATTTGGTCTATTAATAGTTTGGTTAGGTAAATCAATGTCTAAAACAGGGTTTTCTTTGTCTTTAGAATCAGCTAACAAAGCTTGTCTTTCGTCTTCAGAAACTTTTATTGGCAAGATTCCATTTTTAAAGCAATTATTATAAAAAATATCAGCAAAATTAGTAGAAATAATACAACGAAAACCAAAATCAAGTAGTGCCCAAGGAGCATGTTCTCGACTAGAACCGCAGCCAAAATTATCTCCTGCAATTAGAATCTTTGCCTCTTTCCAAGGTTCATTATTTAAAACAAACCCTTTAATCTCTGATCCATCAGGCGAAAATCTCATTTCGTCAAATAGGTTTTTACCTAATCCAGATCGTTTAATTGTTTTTAAAAACTGCTTAGGGATAATCATGTCAGTGTCTATATTTAATATATCTAATGGAGCAGCAATACCCTTTAGGTTTTTAAATTTTTCCATTTCTCTCTCCTGGTTTTAAACAAAAAATAAAAACAATTAATCAATCGAATTAGATTTCTCTAACATCTGTTAAGAAACCAGTAATAGCTGCTGCTGCTGCCATTTCGGGGCTGACTAAATGTGTGCGACCTAATCTGCCTTGTCGACCTTCAAAGTTTCTATTTGACGTTGAAGCAGCTCTCTCTCCTGGAGAAAGCTTATCTGCGTTCATAGCAAGGCACATGGAACAACCTGGTTCTCTCCAATCAAAACCAGCCTCTTTAAAGATACTATCCAGGCCCTCTTTTTCAGCTTGTTCTTTTACTAGTCCTGAGCCAGGCACTATCATCGCCCTTATTTCTTCAGAAACCTTTTTTCCCTTAATAATTTCAGAAGCTGCTCTTAAGTCTTCTATCCTTGAGTTTGTACATGATCCAATAAAAACAGTATCAATTTTGATATCTGTAATTTTCTGTCCTGGTTTTAGATCCATGTAAGATATAGCTCTTTCTAATTTAGAGCGAACCGCTTCATCTTTTATCATTTTTGGGTCAGGAACTTTCCCATTTATTGGAGCAGTATCTTCAGGACTAGTGCCCCAAGTAACAGTTGGAACTAATTCTTCGGCGCTAATTGAAATTTTTTTATCATAAAATGCATTTTTATCTGAAGGTAAACTTTTCCACCATGCCAATGCTTTATCCCAATTCTTCCCTGTGGGAGCCATCGGTCTTCCTTTCAAATAGGCAAAAGTTTGTTCATCAGGAGCGATCATTCCAGCCCGGGCTCCAGCTTCGATAGACATATTGCAAATTGTCATTCGCCCTTCCATAGATAGGTTTTTTATAGTAGAGCCAGCATATTCAATGACGTAGCCCGTACCTCCGGCTGTTCCTATTCTTCCAATTATGTCAAGGATTACATCTTTGGCTGTAACGCCTTTTGGTAGAGCACCGTTTACTTCCACAAGCATATTTTTTGCTGGTTTTTGAATTAAAGTCTGCGTTGCAAGTACATGCTCAACTTCTGATGTTCCAATTCCAAAAGCTAAAGCGCCAAAGGCCCCATGTGTAGCAGTATGTGAATCTCCACACACGATTGTCATTCCAGGTTGAGTAAAACCTTGCTCTGGGCCAATTACATGAACAATACCTTGCCTAATATCTTCCATTCTAAAATATGGAATAGAAAAATCAATGGCATTTTTTGAAAGAGTTTCCACCTGCAGTTTCGATTCTTGGTCTGTAATACCTTTATCCCTATCTGAAGTTGGAATATTATGATCTGCTACCGCTAAAGTTCTTTCTGGTGACCTGACAGCTCTATTTGAATTTCGTAAACCTTCAAAAGCTTGAGGGCTAGTAACCTCATGCACTAAATGCCTATCAATATAAATGATACTGGCTGCATTAGGGTCAGAGTGAACTAAATGAGCAGCCCATATTTTATCGAATAAAGTACGAGGTTTTGTCATTTTAATAGCTCCATAAGCTTAATAATTAATCAAAATCAAGAATAACAATATTTAAAAAAACAATTATGTCTAATAAATTAACTATTATTGTCTTTATTTTCTGTTTTTTCAGTTGGTTTATTATTGGCTTTAGTTTGCTTTTTTTCAGTTATTTTATTGTTTTCAGATTCTGTTGAACGACCTGAAGAGCGTTCAGCAATTCGAGCCGACTTTCCTTGTCTTTCTCTAAGGTAATAGAGTTTCGCTCTTCTAACTTTACCTTTTCTAACTACTTCTATGCCAGAAATTCTTGGAGAATATAGGGGAAAAATTCTTTCAACACCTTCTCCATATGAAATTTTTCTGACTGTAAAAGAGGATCTTACGCCAGCGTTCTTTCTGGCAATGCATACTCCTTCAAAGGCTTGAACACGTTCTCTCGTACCCTCAATAACC
>CACAIE010000015.1 GCA_902532475.1 uncultured SAR116 cluster alpha proteobacterium | reverse complement strand
TAAAAAATAAGGAGCGCCAACAGTGATTTGATTTCCGGTAAATATTTCTAATATTAAAGGATACAATGTACCTATTAAAATTATAAATGAAGAGATTACTAAAATAAAATTATTAATAATTAAGATCATTTCCTTGCTCAAAAAATTGATACTTGTATCTCGAGTAAAAATTTTGGATCTAATAGCAAAAATTGTTAAAGGCAAAACTGTGACTACTAATAAAATTGATAGAATTATGAGACCTCTTTTAGGATCAGTTGCAAAAGAGTGAACTGATGTAATTATTCCTGACCGAACTATAAATGTGCCAAGGATGGAGAAGGAAAATCCCATGATGCATAAAAGGACTGTCCAAGCACCGAGTTCACCTCTTTTTTCATAAACAATTATTGAATGCATTAAAGCAGTAGCTATTAGCCATGGCATTAAAGCTGCATTTTCTACTGGATCCCAGAACCACCATCCACCCCATCCTAATTCGTAATATGCCCAGTAACTTCCTAAAGTTACTCCAAGAGTTAGAGCTATCCATGAAGTAATAACCCAAGGTCGTAAGAATATAGCCCATTGTTTATTAATCTCACCATTTATTAAAGCTGCAATTGCAAAGGAAAAAGCTACAGATAAACCAACATAACCTACATAGAGAATTGGCGGGTGTATTGCTAATGATAGATCTTGAAGAACTGGGTTTAACCCTGCACCATCAATAGGGATGATTTCAGATCTATGAAATGGATTGGAACTAAATATACATAAAGATAGAAAGAGGGAGTTTAAGAAACCTTGGACCGAGTTAAGTATTGAATGGAAATCATCAGGCATCTTTATAAGAGAAGTAATTAATCCAAAAAATTGAAGTATTAAGATCCATAATAAAAGAGAGCCTTCATGGTTTGCCCATAAGCCAGAAATTTTATAAATTAGAGGTTTTGAGGTATGAGAGAATTTAGCAACTAGATCAACAGAAAAATCTGAAACAACAAATGAAAACATTAATGCAGAAAATGAAATCATTGTACAAGAGAAACCTAAAATTGAAATGATTGGTATAAATATTGGTTTTTTATTTATCTTGAAAAATGGCAATGCAAATTGACATAAAGCCAATGTTAAGGAGGCGATTAAAAAAATATGACCTAATTCAACAATTAAATTATTAATCATTCTCTTCCCCTCTCCAAACCCCTCGCGACTTTAGGCTGTTTGAGATTTCTCTTGGCATGTAATTTTCATCATGTTTTGCTAATAAAGTGTCTGCTTTAAAAATGTTTGAATCGTATATTCCCTGAACTATTACTCCTTGATTTTCTTTAAAAAGATCAGGTAAAGAACCATCATAATTAACTGTTACTGAGTTACTTCCATCAGTTATTTGAAACTGAATTTTTGTCCCTATAATTTCAATCGAATTAGATTTAACCAATCCGCCCAATCTTAAACGTTGATCAGTCTTTTTTTTACTAATCAATTCAGTTGGATCTATAAAATAGACTATATTGTTATTTAAAGCAGACAACAAAAAAAATACCCCAAATCCTAGAGGCAAAATAAAAGATATAATTCCAAAAAGACGACGCTTTTTAGGTGTCATTATTGTTCTCTATTATTTTAGAGTATAAATTCTTTGATATTAAAAATTTTAAATAGGAAAAAATAAATAAAAATACTAATGAACCGAATGTGATAATATAAGACAGATAAATAAAAAAGTCATAGTTGTTATTATTAAATACTATTTCCATTTAAATCTTTCCTAAAACTTTTAGATGATAAAATTTTCTTTCAATTAAAATCGAATGAGATCTCAAAATTACAACTAAAACAAAAAAGATATGAAATGCTAAAGTCATAATTATAAGAGGAACAAGCATGGATTGGTCAATTGAAATTCCTCCAGTTCTAATAATAGATGCTGGTTGATGAAGGGTATTCCACCAGTCAACAGAAAACTTAACAATAGGCAAATTGATAGAGCCAACTATCGCTAATAGAGCAGCAGGACGGCTCCCCCTTTCATTTCTTTCAAAGGCATTAGAAAGGGCAATATAACCAAGAAAAAAAATAAAAAGAATAAGCATTGAAGTTAATCTTGCATCCCATACCCACCAAGTTCCCCACATAGGTCTTCCCCATATTGATCCAGTAAGAAGTGTTAGCAATGAAAATAAAGCTCCAACAGGGGCAATTGATCTCGACAAGATGTCAGCTAGAGGGTGTCTCCATACAATAAAGAAAAAAGAACAAATTGATAATAAAAGGTAAGAAAATATTGAAAGCCAAGCACTTGGAACATGAACATACATTATCCTTACTGCTGACCCCTGAACTAAATCATCCGGACTATCAAAAAGAGCAAAATAAATCCCGATTATAGTTAATGTAATTGACAAACCCATTAACCAGGGTAACAAGAAATTTGTTATTCTGAAGAAACGAGAAGGATTTGCTAAATAATCTATCATAACAGTAATATATTCATTTTTAATTCAATTGGTATAGGAAAGTTTACTCTAAATATATCTTAATAGCTGAAGAAGTGACTATGGGCGAAATAGCTAATAAAAATGATAGAGACATACATTGCAAATAAAGAGTTGAATAAGGTATAAGACCTTCTAAACAGAAAAGAGTAGACGAAATTCCAAAAATTAATATTGGTATAGTTAATGGGATAATAATTAATATAACGATAACGTTTGATTTTTTTGCACCTATAACTAAAGCGGCCCCCATTATACCTATGAGTGAAAATGATAATGTTCCCAGGAACAAACTAAAGCATATTAGCCATAAAAGGTTTAATGGTAAATTTAAAAAAATTGATATCAGGGGAAATAAAATAATTAAAGGCAACCCTACGGAAATCCAATGACATAATGCTTTAATTAAAACTATAACACTCAAAGGCAAACTTGATAAAAATAATTGCTCTAAATATCCTTCAGATATATCATATATAAAGAACTTTTCTATTGCAGTAAGAAAGGTAATCAATGAACAAGTCCATATAATGGCAGGAGAAAAGCTTTTCAATAAATTTGACGATGGGCCTAAACTTATTGGAAATACCAAAAGCAAACTTAGGTAAACTCCAATCACAAACAAGGGATCTTTGAGTGATTTGTTCTGCACCTTTAACTCTCTGTAAAACATAGAAGACATTATATTTTTCATTTAATTACATCCAAATTTATAATCTGAGTAGATGCTTTTTTATAATGGTGTACAGTATCATGAGATGACATGATAACAATGCCATTATTATCTATATGATCATTAATTAATTTTATAAAAACTTTTTCATATCTTTTATCAACAGAGCTTAAGGGTTCATCCAAAACCCATAGCGATTTTTTGTTTAGGTTCAAAAGAGATAACGCCACTCTTCTTTTTTGGCCGGCAGAAAGTTGATAAACATGAAGATCTTTCAAATGAAAAATTTGAAATAAATCTATTCCTTCGATGAAGGGATTAGGAATGTCTTGAAGAATGGATAAGTGATTTATGTTATCCCAAACTGATAAGTTTGGCGAAAGTGAATCTAAGTGACCCAAATAAAAAATATTTTTTGCGTATTCATTATATTCAATATTTATTGTTATATTATTCCATAATAGGGATCCACTTTCAGGTCTTAAAAATCCACATATACATCTCAATAAAGTTGTTTTCCCGATACCATTAGAGCCAGTTAAAATGTATAATTTACCAAAATTAAAGATATAATTAAATTTAGAAAACAGCCTATTAAAGCCTTTGACTATTTCAAGATTGTCTAATTTCAAAGTATTTTTGTTGGGTAAATTAATATTAGTATCTGGAGTTTTGATTATTTTTTCACTTTCTTGAAGGTTTTAGATCTAATAATGATAAATTATTATATAAATCATTAATAAAATTTGTATAATCTAGACGCAAGTAATAACTTAAAATCATAACATTATAAATTTATATTGTTAATGAATAAGTAAAATTTTATAGGAAGATGACTATGTCAATGCTATTAAAACAAAATTGCTTAAAAGAACTTAATCTAAGTTCTGGGAAAGTATTTTATTATAGTATTAAAGAGCTATCGAAACAATTCCCTGAAATTGACAGTTTGCCTTTTTCTTTAAAAGTATTATTAGAAAATTTATTACGTCATGAAGATCAGCCAGGTGTTAACGAAGAAAATATTAGGGCTCTAGCTAAAGCTTCTGCAAGTAATGTTAAGGGCATGGAAATAGCATTTAGGCCTGCAAGAGTTTTAATGCAAGATTTTACAGGTGTTCCAGCAGTTGTTGACTTGGCTGCAATGAGGGATGCAATGATAAAATTGGAAAAAGACCCTAGCAAAATCAATCCTTTGTCACCTGTGGACTTAGTTATTGATCACTCAGTGATGGTTGACTTTGCAGGTGATGCAGATGCGTTTAAAAAAAATGTAAAACTAGAATTTTCTAGAAATGTTGAAAGATATAGTTTTTTAAAATGGGGGTCTAAAGCTTTCAATAACTTTCGAGTTGTACCTCCTGGAACAGGTATATGTCATCAGGTAAATCTTGAGTATCTTGCCAAAACAATTTGGACCAAAGAAATTAAAGGAAAACTTTTTGCTTTTCCTGATACTTTAGTTGGCACTGACAGCCATACAACAATGGTAAATTGTTTGGCTGTTCTGGGTTGGGGAGTAGGCGGTATTGAAGCAGAGGCTGCTATGTTAGGTCAACCTATTTCTATGCTTGTTCCAGAAGTTGTTGGTTTTAAATTGAAAGGAAAGCTGCCTGAAGGAGCAACAGCCACCGATTTAGTTTTGAGGATAGTTGAAATGCTTCGTGAAAAAGGTGTCGTAGGAAAGTTTGTAGAATTTACAGGATCAGGCTTAGATAGTTTAAGTTTGGCTGATAGATCTACTATTTCAAACATGGCTCCAGAGTATGGAGCTACATGTGGGTTTTTCCCTATTGACCAAGAAACACTTAACTATCTAAAATTTACAGGAAGAGATGAAAGTAACCTTGAGCTAGTTGAAATGTATTCAAAAGAACAAGGGATGTGGAGAGATAATAATACAGAAGATCCAGTTTTTAGTTCAACATTAGAATTGAACTTACAAGATATTAAACCATCTTTAGCTGGACCAAAAAGACCTCAGGACAGGGTATTAGTAGGCAAGCTTAAAGAGAATTTTATGAGCACGCTTTTCGAAGATTCTCAAAGAACAAAGATTAGAGTTTCCAATTCTGAATCTACAGAACTTAGAGACGGAGATATTACTATAGCAGCAATTACAAGTTGCACCAATACATCTAACCCATCAGTTTTAATAGCTGCAGGATTACTTGCAAAATCTGCCAATACATTAGGATTAAAAGTAAAGCCATGGGTAAAAACATCTCTAGCTCCAGGAAGTAAAGTGGTCACTGACTATTTAGTTGGTTCTGGTTTACAGGAGCACCTAGACAGTTTGGGATTCAATCTAGTAGGCTATGGATGTACAACTTGCATAGGCAATTCAGGGTCCTTATCAAATGAAGTAATAGAGTTAATTGATAGAGATGAACTTTTAGTTACTTCAGTATTATCCGGCAACAGAAATTTTGAAGGAAGAATCAGCCCTCATATAAAGGCCAACTATCTTGCATCACCGCCTCTTGTAGTAGCTTATGCAATTGCTGGAACAGTGATTATTAACTTAGATGAAGATCCAGTTGGCTTTGATGAAGAAAATAAGCCAATATTTTTAAAAGATATTTGGCCTTCTAATGAGGAAATATTTAAAATTATCAGTTCAGTAATAACTCCTGAAATGTACAGAAAGCAATATAAATCTGTTTTTGAAGGCGGTGAGGATTGGAGATCGGTCATAGGAGGTGGTGATTTAACTTATAAGTGGGACGATACTTCTACTTATGTTCAAAACCCTCCTTATTTTGTGAATATGAAAAGCGATCCTGATAAAATTGAAAATATAATAGGAGCAAGATCTTTAGCCATTTTAGGGGATTCAATTACTACTGACCATATTAGTCCTGCTGGATCGATTTTAAAGTCTGGTCCAGCAGGTGAATATTTATCAGAAAGGCAAGTACGTGAAGTTGATTTTAATTCATACGGATCAAGAAGAGGAAACCACCAGATTATGATGAGGGGAACATTTGCAAATAATAGACTTAGAAACGAAATGGTTCCTAATCTCACTGGAGGGTATACAAAACACCAGCCGTCTCAAAAGCAAATGAGCATTTATGATGCTGCGATGCTTTACTCTAAAGAAAGCATACCTCTAATAGTCTTTGGGGGAAAAGAATATGGCACTGGTTCATCTAGAGATTGGGCGGCAAAAGGCACAAGACTACTAGGCGTAAAGGCTGTAATTGCTGAAAGTTTTGAAAGGATACATAGATCAAATTTAATTGGTATGGGTGTTCTCCCTCTTCAATTTATTGTTGGAGAATCACAAAACTCACTAAACTTAAGGGGCGACGAAATTTTTGATATTATAGGGTTGGAAAATAACTTTAAACCCCGTATGAATTTTGAATTAGTAATAAAACGATCAAAAGGCATTATTGATGTTATTCAACTTTTGAGTAGAGTAGATACCGATGGTGAAGCTGAGTATTACTCCCATGGTGGAATTTTACACTATGTTTTAAGGCAATTGGCCTCATAAAATTTTTTACGCTTAAAAGATAATATAAAATACATTATGTTTAGTAAAAACTTAAGAGCTATTTTAGGCCCAACAAATACAGGCAAAACATATTTTGCAATTGAAAGGATGTTAGCTCATTCCTCTGGAATAATGTGTTTTCCTTTAAGGCTGCTTGCAAGAGAAAATTATGACAAGATAATTAAAATTGTAGACAAGAATAAAGTTGCTCTAATTACAGGTGAGGAAAAAATAGTACCTAAAAATGCTGTTTATTTTTGTTGTACAATAGAAGCTATGCCAATTAATAAAAAGGTTGAATTTGTTGGCATTGATGAAGTTCAAATAGCAAGTGATTTTGAAAGAGGTTACATTTTCACTGATAGAATTCTGAATTCAAGAGGGACTAAAGAAACTGTTTTCTTGGGCGCTGAAACTATTAGCTCTAAATTGAGAATACTAGTCCCTGAAATTAAGATTGAAGGAAGGCCAAGGATGTCTATCCTTAGCTATGTTGGAAGAAAAAAAGTAACTAGAATTAAGAAGAGAAGCGCTATTGTAGCTTTTTCTGTAGCGGATGTTTATACAATTGCCGATGTTATTAGGAAGCAATTGGGAGGTTCTTCTATAGTTATGGGGGCTTTGTCTCCAAGAACTAGGAATTCTCAGGTTGAAATGTATGAAAATGGTGACGTGGACTATCTTGTAGCTACTGATGCCATTGGAATGGGTTTAAATTTAAAAATTGATCATGTAAGTTTTGCCTCTATTAGAAAATTTGATGGGGTGTCTTTAAGGAATTTGACTGATCCAGAAATAGCTCAAATAGCTGGGAGGGCAGGGCGGTTTTTGTCTGATGGAACTTTTGGGGTAACTGAAAATTCTTCTGAAATGTCAGAACATACAATTGATGCGGTTGAAAACTCTAAATTTGATCAAATTACCAAAGTTTTTTGGAGGAATTCTAATTTAGACTTTTCATCAGTTACTAACCTCATAAAAAGTTTAGAAACTTCACCTCCTGAGACATTTTTGATAAGAAAGTCTGATGCCGAAGATCACCGTCATCTGGTTTTTTTAAGTGAAGTTAAAGATGTTAAAAAAATAGCTCAATCTCCAAAAGAAATTAAACTTTTATGGGAAGTAGCTCAGGTTCCAGAGTTTAATAAAAACCTCACAAATGACCATGTTTTTCTTTTAAGCAAAATTTATGAACAATTAATTTCAAAAGGTCAACTTGCCAATGATTTTATTTCAAGTCAAATATATAGTTTGGATAAAGTAACAAAAGATATTGACACTTTGATGCAAAGAATTGCATCTATAAGAACATGGACATACTTGAGTCATAAAAATGATTGGTTAGCTAATTCCAATAATTGGCAAGAAATATCATTAACTATTGAAGATAAGTTGTCAGATGCGTTAAATAATGAACTAACTAATAGATTCGTAGACAAAAGAATTTCTATGTTGGGGAAAAAAATTAAGGAGAATTTAAGGCTGGTAATAGAAATCAAATCAGACAGTAGTATTTATTTAGATAGTATGAAGGTGGGAGAATTAAATGGTTTTGTTTTGAAACTGGTTGATTCTTCTGCGCCATCATCTGGACTATTTTTGAAGAATTTAAAGAAAAGTTTGGATAAAGAAATAAAAAAACGAGTCAAAAATTTTTATACTATTGAAGATCAGCACCTTGAGATAAATGATGACGCCAAGATATTTTGGGATGCTTCTCCTATCGGCTGGTTAGCTCCATCTGATGATCCCTTTAGTCCAAACATCCATATTACTCAAAGTGACTTATTAGAAGATTCACAAATAAATTTAATTACAGAAAGACTTAAAAACTTTGTATATAATAAAATAGAAAAGTTTCTTTTTCCTCTTATTTCCTTGAATGAGGAAGAGTTTAACAGCTCCGCAAGGGGTATAATTTTTCAATTAAAGGAAGGTTTTGGGACGACATCATTTAAAAAGATACAAAAGCTATATAGAGAGTTATCTGATGAGGATAAAAAAACATTAAGTAAAGCAGGACTTAGGTTTGGAGTTGAATACTTATATATTCCTGAACTTTTAAAACCAGTTGCTGTTAGATTAAGAGCATTGCTTTGGGGGGTTTTTAATAACACTTATTACAACGATTCTTTGCCAGATGATGGAAGAGTAGCTTTTTCACCTAAAGAAAGTGCTCCTCAACAATGGTACAATTTAATAGGTTACTCAAAACTTGGAGACAGAGTAATGAGAGTTGATATGGTTGAAAGGTTATCCGTTATAATCAGGACTTCTGCGAGAGATGGTTCATTTAAAATTTCTGAGGAAATGCTTTCGATAGCGGGTGCATCTAAAGACCAGATGGCAAATATTTTGTTTGACTTAGGATTTGAAAAATCTAAGGAAAGTGATGGCATAGAAGTGACATTTGAAACTTTGTTTAAAAAGAAATCAAATTCATTTTCAAATATTTCAAATTTGAAATTGAAGAAAAATTCTATCAAGCGCAAACAGAGAAAAGTAGCAGAAAAAAAGAAATTTAATCAAAAAAACAATACGTTAATTAATCCTAACTCACCATTTTCAGTATTATCCAATTTAAAACTAAAAAATTAGAGAATCATGGAAATAGAAAACAAGCAAAGAATTGATCAATGGCTATGGCATGTAAGATTTTATAAAACTAGATTCTTAGCATCGAAAGCTATAGTTTCAGGCCATGTAACTCTAGATGATAGTAATATTAAAAAAAATCATACTTTATTAAAACCAGGTTCAAAGGTTAAGATTTTTAAAGGAAATAACCTGAAAGAAGTTGAAATTATTAGATTGACAAAAAGAAGAATTAGCCCAAAAGAAGTGAGTGAATTCTATATTGATCATAGCACAGAAAATGAAGAATTTGTTTTAGAAACATTTCACAAAACATTCAAAAAAAAATCTTTAAGAATTGGTAAATTAAATAAAAAAGAAAGACGTCTTATAAATCATTTTAAAGAGCGAAATATATAAAAGAGGTAAAAATGTTTGAGATTATTAAATCTGTAGTTAGCAAAATAAAAAACAATGAAAAAGAAGTTCATAAAGAAGAAGTAAAGGCTTTAAGCTCTATTGTAGCCTTGTTAGTTGAAGCCGCTTCTGTAGATGGAAACATTGGGGAAGAAGAAAAATCTCATATATCATTAATATTAAGAAAGCAGCTAAATTTAGAAGAAACAGAAGCTAATTCAATCCTTCAAGAGGCAATTATTAAATCTCAAGATCAGATAGAAATTTGGTCAAAAACACACGATATAAGAACAGAAATGGACTATGAAGAAAGGCTAAATATTGTTGAATTGATGTGGGAAATTGTGCTCGTTGATGAAGTTTTAGACGTGTTTGAATCTCAATTAATGAGGAGAGTTGCTGGGCTATTGTTTGTATCAGATTTCGATTCAGGAAGTTGTAAAAAAAGAGCCATCGCAAAACTACAAAACACTTCGAAACTCAAAAACTAAATATTCCAATATGACCTATATAGTTAACGATAAATGTATAAAATGCAAATACACAGATTGCGTAGAAGTTTGCCCAGTAGATTGTTTTTATGAAGGGGAAAACATGTTAGTAATCCATCCCGATGAATGCATTGATTGTGGAGTATGTGAGCCTGAGTGCCCTCCTGAGGCTATTTTACCCGATACTGAAGAAGGCGCAGAAGATTGGGTAAACTTTAATAGAAAATATTCTGAAATTTGGCCTAATATTACTCAGATGAAAGATGCTATGGAAGATGCGGATAAATATGAAGATGAAGAAAATAAATATAAATTATATTTTAGTAAAAATCCTGGTGAAGGAGATTAAAATAGTTACTGACAAGTAACTTCAATTCTGTTATTATGGGCACTCTTGAAACATGATGATTTTAGATTGGCAAATTGGTGCAAAAATGGATTTAGAAATAAATGAAATTGATGAAAATACAAATTACACAGAAGGTGATTTTGTTGTATATCCTGCTCATGGTGTCGGGCATGTATTAGGAATAGAAAAAACCGAAATTGGAGGAAGCTTATTAGATCTTGTTAAGGTAAGGTTTGATAATGATAGAATGACTCTGAGGATACCAGTTAACAAAGCAGCCTCTTCAGGCTTAAGAAAATTATCTTCTAAAAAACGAATGGAAGAGGCGATTCATACATTGAAAGGAAAAGCTAAAGTTAGGAAAATAATGTGGTCTAGGCGTGCTCAAGAATATGAAACTAAAATTAATTCTGGAAACTTGATTTGGGTTGCAGAAGTAGTAAGAGATTTGCACAGAGGTGAAAATCAAGCTGATCAGTCATACTCAGAAAGACAAATGTATCAAGCGGCATTAGAAAGGTTGGCTGGAGAGTTTGCAGCTATAGAGGATATAGATAAAAATAGCGCAACAGTCAAATTAGAAGGAATAATGAAAGCGGCGTAAAAATTTCTTTATGACAGTTTACAAAAATTTATGAAAATTTCTATAGATTAAGTAGTATAGCATTTTAAATGTTAAATAATTTTTCTTTCCAATATAATAGTAATAAAAAGTCTGGTTATATAGATGTTTCAGATGGTCACAAGATATACTGGGAGACAATTGGCAACAAAGAAGGAGTGCCAGTAGTTTTTCTCCATGGAGGTCCAGGAGCAAGAATATTACCTGCGCACCATAATTTCTTCAACTTAGATGATTACAACACTGTTTTGTTTGATCAGAGAGGTTGTGGAAAATCTAAACCTTTTGCAGATATAAAAAATAATACTATCCAAAAATTAATTGAGGACATGGAAGTACTTAGACAATTTTTAGGAATTGAAAAATGGGTATTATTTGGTGGGTCATGGGGCAGTACGTTAGCTTTATATTATAGTATTAAATTTCCCAATAGATGCTTAGGTTTAATTTTGAGAGGGGTATTTTTAGGAACCAAACAAGAAATCGATTGGTTTTTATGCGACATGGGAAGATTTTACCCAGAGGCATACAAACATTTTTTAAAAGGTCTAAATTTTTCAGAAAAAGACACTCCTTCATCTATTGATATCATTGATAGGGCCTCTGAACTGATAATTAATCTAGATTGCCAAGTTAGTCAAAACACAGCAAATGTTTGGTCTAGCTATGAAATGAGTTGTTCTACTATTGAATATAAGTACAGAGAAATAGCCGGAGAATCAGCATTTTCAATGGCTAAAATAGAGCTCCATTACTTTATGAATGACTGTTTTTTAGAAACTAATGAAATTTTGAATAATGTTAAAAAATTAAATAATATCCCTGTACTTATTATACAAGGAAGGCATGACATCATATGCCCGCCTCATTCTGCGTATAAATTAAATAATGAGTTACCGTCCTCAAAGTTAACAATAGTTGAAAATGCTGGTCACTCAGCTTTTGAATCTGGTATTAAAAACGCACTAATTAATTCACTAGATGAAATGAAAAAAAAAATTAATTCCTATTGAGCAAAAACACTTCCCTTTTTGCTTAATTCCTTAGCGTCTATGTGGCAAGAAATTGTGTGGCCCTCTTTCAATTTTTGTAAAGGGGGGTCTATTTTATCACATTTACCTATAATAGCATTTGGGCACCGTGTATTAAAAACACATCCTTTTGGAGGGTTTAAAGGACTTGGCAAAGAACCCTCGAGTAGTATCTGTCTTTTTTTGATATCTGGATCTGCAATTGGCACAGCAGAAAGTAAAGCTTCTGTATAAGGATGATAAGGAGGTGAAAAAATTTGTTCAGTAGTGCCAGTTTCAGATATTTTTCCTAAATACATAACAACTACACGATCAGCAACATAACGTACAACTGAAAGATCATGACTTATAAATAACATTGTTGTATCAAATTTTTCTTGAATATCAATTAACAACTCAATGACAGCTGCCTGAACAGATACATCAAGAGCTGAAACAGGTTCATCAGCGACAACAACTTTAGGAGAACCTGCAAATGCTCTGGCAATACCAATGCGCTGTTTTTGTCCTCCAGATAATTGACGAGGCATTCTTTTTTCAAATTCACGTGGTAATTTAACTAAATCAAGCAGTTCGTACATTCTCTGTTGTCGCTCTTCAACTGAAGAACCAACACCAACTTTTTCTAAAGTTCTCATTATTTGGCCGCCGACAGAGTGGCTAGGATTAAGTGTATCGAATGGATTTTGAAAAATCATTTGAATTGCAGATACTGTTGCCCTTTTTCTTTCATCAACCATAGTGTTGGCAATATCGTTATCTTCAAATTCAAGTTTTCCACTAGAAGCATTCTCTAAACCTAATAAAACTTTAGCAAAAGTTGATTTTCCACAACCTGATTCACCAACAATAGCTAGTGTCTCACCAACTTTTGCATCAAAATTTAAATCAACATTTGCTTTAACTGTGCCCTTCTTTTTACCTCCAAACACAACATTAGCAGCAACATCATAATCCTTGCTTAAACTTTTAACGGTCAAAAGTGTTCCACCTGAAGAACTCTTAGGTTTTTTTTCTGAGGATAAACTTTTTTCATTCCATTGTATTTTATCAACTCTAGCGCAACGGCTAAAATGATTTTTATTGCTGCTGATAAGTTGCATTTCTATATTCCCAGACTCACATACTTCTTTATCTAAATGTGGACAACGAGGGCCAAAGTTACAACCATTCGGTCTTTCATGAGGAAGAGGGAGTTGCCCTGCAATTGCTTGAAGGGGGGCATCGTATTTATTTTTTCCTGGAAGAGGAATTGATCGGAGCAAACCTTGTGTGTAGGGGTGCCTCATATTGCGAAAAACTTGATTAATTTCTCCTGTCTCAACAGTTTCACCAGAATACATGACTGTAATTTTATTGCAGGTTTCAAGTATTAACCCTAAATTATGAGAAACAAAGAGCATTGAAGTGCCGATTTCCTTGCTGAGATTTTTTACAAGATTAATGATGCCAGCTTCTACGGTGACATCTAATGCAGTGGTAGGTTCATCAAGCAGGAGAAGGCTTGGCTTAGACAGCAATGCCATGGCAATAACAATTCTTTGTTGTTGTCCACCAGAGAGTTGGTGGGGGAAGGCGTTCATTATTCGCTCAGGGTCAGGAAGGTTAACTTTTTGCAGCATTTCAGTTGAACGATTCCACGCATCATCCTTTGAAATATTTTCATGTAAAATTGGGACCTCAATTAATTGAGAAGAAATTCTCATTGCTGGATTTAGTGAAGCCATTGGCTCTTGGTAAATCATAGCAATCTTTGATCCTCTAATGTCTTCAAGCTCTTTTTCTGAGAATGTTGACATATCACGCCCACGAAATTTTATGCTGCCACCAACGATCTTTCCGGTTCCTCCTAGATACTTCATTATTGCTAATGCAACAGTTGATTTTCCACAACCAGATTCGCCGACTAAACCCATTGCATCGCCTTCAAAAACTTTCATAGAGAAATCCATAACTGCAGGAACTTCTGCCGCTCTAGTCATGAATGACACTGACAAATTTTCAATTTCTAAAACTGGGATAGACATAACTAATCTTTTAATGATTCCTCTCTCAAACCGTCAGCTAGTAAGTTTAGACCCAATACAAATGATGCTAAAGCCAATGTTGCTGGTAAAACTATGGTTGGAACAAGTCTTATGTAGCTTCTTGTTTGATTTATCATAGAGCCCCAGTCTGGACTTTCTGGTTCCATCCCAAGGCCAAAAAAGCCAAGAGTACCTAAAAGGATGGTTACATAACCAACTCTAAGGCAACTATCAACTATAAGTGGTCCTCTTGCATTTGGAAGAATTTCCCAAATCATTACAAAAAAGGGACCCTCACCACGGGTCATTGCAGCAGCGACGTAATCTCTTGTTTTTATATCCATAGTTAAACCTCTAACGAGTCTGAACACGCCTGGTGAAGTTGCAAAAACAACTGCAGCAAAAATATTTAACTCATTAGGATCAATTGCTACCCATCCTAGAGGGTCTGCATTGAATACTAATCCCGAATAGAGCCAAGCACCAACTACTATTATAGTAATAACAGATGGAATTAAAATATTTAATCGCTCAGAAAATCTTGAATAAATTACAATTAAGGCGAAAATTATGGGAAAGAGAAAAAATACACCTGCCATAATATTAGGTAAAATTGTCTCTCTTACGCCAGGGGCCACTAGAAGGTAAAAAAGAAGTATTACTGGGAAAGCTAAAACTAAATTAGCCAGAAAAGACAATATAGTATCAGATCTTCCACCAAAGTAGCCTGCTGGAAGTCCGAGGGTTATACCAACTACGTAAGCAACTAAACATGCAGCCGGTGCAATTAATAAAACAATTTGGCTTCCATATATCATCCTACTAAACAAATCTCTTCCCAGGGTATCTGTCCCAAATATGTATGGTAAGTCTACTTTAGTATTAATCGTACCAGGTGGCTTTCGCCTAAACATCCCGGATTGTTCGTAAGGGTCAAAAAGTGCAATCATATCAGCAAAAATAGCCCCAAACACCCAGAATAAAACTATAAATAATCCGACCAAACCTATTGGGCTATTGCAAAGATGTCCTATGACACCAAGGTGTTTCCTCCAATAAAACAGTGCTGAAAAAACTATTATTAACGAAGTCCAGACTGGAAGCAGTCTAGTAAAGAAAACAAACCAAATTTCAAAAGAACTTAAACTTTCCATAACCTAACTAAATCTAATTCTAGGGTTTAGAAAAGCATAACCAATATCGGAAATTAATTGAGTGGTTAATACCAAAATAACAGCAACGACCCCACAGGCTAACGTGACATCAATATCATTTTGATCTGCAGCCGCTACTAAAAGAAATCCAAAACCTTTATAATTGAATAATTTTTCGACAATTACTACCCCAGTTAACAACCAAGGAAATTGAAGCATAATAACTGTGAAAGGAGCGATTAATGCATTTCTGAGTGCATGTTTAAACACTACTGAAATAAAAGACATGCCTTTTAGTCTCGCTGTCCTTATATATTGCGCATTCATTACTTCAACCATTGAAGCTCTTGTCATTCTTGCTATGTAACCTATGTCATAAATAACAATTGTCAGAACAGGCAAGGTAAAGTTTTCAAAAGTAATGCTTCCAGCTTTTGCAACGCCTTTAAATAGTTTTAACCAAGAAGAAAAGATAATAGTAAATAAAATACCACTTACATATTGTGGCACTGAAGTCGTTATAATTGAAAAAACAGACAGCACTCTATCTGTTTTTGAGCCTTCACGCATCCCTGCAATTATTCCAATTAACAGTGATATTGGTATTGTTATGATTAAAACCCAAAACATAAGGATGCCTGTATGCCATAACTTTGGCCAAATAACTTCATTTACTGGTTTTCTGAAATGAGTGGAGTATCCAAAATCACCAGTAAGCGCATTTCCTAACCATTCTCCATATTGGACAAGAATTGGTCTTTTATAGCCATTTTTTTCAAGCCATGACTGAACTGCTTCCTCTTCCATTCTCATATTTGCTTGATTAAGGGCTAATTTCTTCAGATTAGGTTCAATTGTTACTAGTGTAAAAACTATGAATGATAAACTTAACATAGTTAAGAATAGAACGAATAATCTTTTTCCAATGAACAGTAACATTTAAATTCCAGATTATTTGTTAATTAAAAAAACTAAGGGGATAAAACCCCCTTAGTTTCAAGATGTTTCTAAATGATTAAGAAAGATGAACTTTCTCAAAATGCATTTCATAAGATGGGTGCATGCCAGTAATTCCATTTACACCAGGTGCAACTGTTCGGTACAACTTTCTCCATGTAGGTTGAATCATTATTCCAGAATCTTGAAGAATAGCCTCCATTTTTGCCATTAATGTACGCCTTTTATCTGCGTCAGCAATTTTTAGTGAATCTGCTAATAGTGAATCAAATTCTGTGTTAGCATGAGCCGTTTCATTCCATGCCACACCACTTTTATATGCAAGAGCATAAATTTGAACACCTAATGGTCTCTGGTTCCAACTAGTAGTTGAGTAAGGGTACTGAAGCCAGTTATTCCAGAATGAAGAGCCAGGTATAATTGTCCTTTTAACTTTAATACCGGCACTTCTTAATTCTTCAGCAACAGCGTCGGTCGCATCGCGGCGCCATTGATCATCAATAGAAATAAGCTCATGCTCATAATCCGCTTGACCAGCTTCTTTCAAAAGCGCCATTGCTTGTGCTTTGTCAGTCGCTACCTTTGGAAGTTCAGCATATTCTGGGTGTATTGGACAAACATGATGATTTTCTGCTGCTGAGCCTCTACCTTGAAACCCAATATCAGTTACAACCTGATTGTCACAAGCCAATTGCAAGGCATTTCTTACGCGCTTGTCATCATAAGGTGCGAGATCCATATGAACCCTAGCAATAACAGTTGCTGCCGTTACGGCATCCACAATTCCCATTCCTAGAGATTCATGAACGTCAATGTAGTCACCTGTAGTTTGGTAGTTTACATGGCAGTCACCAGATTCAAACGCTGCAATTTCACCCGCAGGGTCGGTTCCGTAATCTGTAAATTCTAGTCGGTCAAGGTAAGGCTCGTCACCCCAGTATTTTGTAAATGCACCCGTGCTATCAACGTTGCCTCTTTTTTCAAAGACTGCAGAATTTTCTACTTCATGAGAAATTAATTTCCATGGAGCAGTTCCAACAGGGTTAGCCATCAAATTACCACCATCAGCCTCAAAATTTCTATGAACTATTAGGGCTGGGTAGTCTGTCACTCCTGGAACAATTGTAATGTCAGGAGCTGGCAAGTTTAATTGAACAGTATGAGAATCTAACTTTACTATTCCGCCATCAATAGCTTTCTTAGTATCTTCATTGACAAGAGATCCCATTCTTGCGGCCATTGAATTTCCTTCAACTCCAGCATCACACCAACGATTGATATTAAATACTACGTCATCAGCATTAAATTCATCACCATTACTCCACTTTACACCTTTCCTTACATTTAGCGTATATTGAGTGGCATCATCATTAACTGACCAACTTTCCAAGAGCATTGGCTCAAATGTAAAGTCATTGGTATATCTGATGAGTGTTTCACAAATCATTCTCCCCATATTACCTTTTTCAGACCAGTCATAGATTCTTGGGTCTTCAAAAGGTCGGACACTCATAGAAATTTTCAAGGTACCACCTTTTTTTGCTTGAGCAAAAGCTCGTTTTGGGGAAGCTAATCCTAACATACCGTAAGCTGTAGCAGTAGTTGCGCCAAGAGCTGTCGCGTATGCAAGAAATTCTCTTCTACCTAACAAGCCTTTTTTTGCTTCTTCAGCATATCTAGCAATTTTACTGTGAAGAGGCTTATTATTAATTGTTTCTTTAGGCATTCATATTCTCCCAGATTATAATTATTTTTAAAATGATTATTACACTAGCGAAAAACTAACAAACTAACAACAGTGAAAATGCAAAATAATTGAAAAATATTGCTTTTTGATGGGTCTTATATAAAAGGATAAGAAAAAAACTTACTCAAGTTATGCACTATAAAAATTTTGTTTAGAATTGAAAATAAGTTATGTTGTTTTTTTATTTGAAATAAAGACATTATCAACGGCTATAGCTTGTTTCTCAGTAACAATGATTGGGTTTATGTCTATTTCCTGAATTAAATCTTTAAAGTCAAAAGCTAAAAAAGATAATTTTGATGCAGTTTCACAAAGTTTACTTACCGATAGTTCATTTGAACCCCTATATCCTTTAAGTAATTTGAATGATTTTAGGTTTTTTAGTTTCTGCTCTACTTCACTGGATGAAAAAGGAGCTAATAGCACTAATTTTTCTTCTAAAAGGTCTATTAATGTACCCCCTAAAGAAAGCATAACAGTAGGGCCGAAATGAACATCGTTTTTAACCCCGAGAGACCACTCAATACCTGAAGCGACCATCTTGCCTAGCATGATTTTCTTGCCCAATCTTGCCTCTAAATCTAAATACTTTTCTTTAAGCTCATTTAAATTTTGAATACTAGTGTATACCCCCTTCACTTCAGTTTTATGATGAATATTTTGTTTAAGTGTTTTTATTACAATCGGAAAGCCAATTTGTTTTGATGCCTTGATAGCATCAGAAACTGAATTGCAAACTCGGTACTCTGCTACCTCAATTCCATAATCAGAAAGAAAATTGAAACCGTCAATCACGTTGATATCATGATGATCTGAAGTAAATTTTTCCCAGAAAAAAAATCTCTTATTTTTTTTATGGGAATTTCTATTTATTGTTAGTTTTTTGTTTTTAAGTAGATTTTTCACTGCAACAAGAGCCTCTCTGGTTCCTTTTATAAGTGGAATCCCTCTATCTAAAAATCTTTTCGCCATTTCTGGGTCAATGGTAAGTGAATAATTACTTACAGCTATTACAGGTTTCTTTATTTGGTCTATTATTTCAAAAAGAACCCTTTCATGCATTAAATGTAAATAATAGTCCTGCCTCCAATCCATAACGTAAAGACCCAGTGATACATTTTTATCAGATAAAAGATGCAAAAATGAATTCTTAAAAAGTTGATCTGCACCATGACCGGAACCCCATGCGTCTAAAGGATTGTTCACATCCATAGTTGGCTCTAGCTCTAAAGCTAGATTTTTTTTAGTAACCTTAGAAAGACTTGTGAAAGGAACAGACAAATCATCTGCTATATCAACTATTAACTCTCTTTCTCCGCCAGAGTCATGTATTGAAGCAATACCTTTACCTTTTGTACTTTGGTAATGGCTAAAAACCTGAAGAGAGGACGCCAATTCATCAATAGAATAAACTAAATGGGCGTTATATTTTTCAAGCACTGATTTAAATACTTCAAAATCCCCAACTAATGCACCTGTATGACTTAGAGCTAATTTTGAGCTTACTTCCGTTCTCCCCACTTTAAGAATTACAATGGGTATATTTTTTGTATTTGCTAGTTTTAAGCCCTCTATAAATTTATCAGGATCTCTAACTGCTTCTAGAAACAAACCCACTACTTTTGTTGTTGGCAAATTTAAAACCCATAATAAGTAATCAGAGGCATTAGTAACACTCTCTGCACCAGTACTAATAAAGAAGTTAAACCTTAATCTTCTGTCGTTATTTGCGAGCGCACCTAAAACTGACCCTGATTGAATGATCATTGAAATGCCACCAGGTACTAAATTTACTGGAAAAACAAAAGGTGAAATTCTGACGTTTTTTTCTAAATTGTGAATGCCCATGCTATTTGGGCCGCATACAGGGACATTAGCTTTATTAGCAATATTTACAATATTACCATTAAATTCTTCCTGTGATATATCTGCTAGCACTGTTAGTGATTTAGTGCCTGCGTTTATTGCTTCAACAACTGCACTTTCAACCCTTGATGCAGATACTGCTATTACAGTGTTATCTGGCATTGACGGGATATCAGATATTGAAGCATAAAAGGGAATGTTTTTATAGGATTTATATTTTGGATTTATAGGGTAGATTTTACCTTTAAAACCACCTTCAATAAGCATTTTAAGTAATGCTAAGCCGTATGAATTTTCTTTTATGGATCCCCCTACAATTGCAATTGACCTAGGTGATAGTAACGGATCCAAGTTAATATTTTTTTTCTTCATTTATTATCAGGTAAATTTTAAATATATAATTTTTTGATTTAAAAATTAATAATTGTCAAATTGAAATAAGTCGGGCTTTATTAATTTATAACCATCAAAATGAGCAGACTGATGAATATTAATAAATCAAACCATCTAACTCAATTAGAAAAATCTTTACCAGCACATTGGTATTTTGATGAAAAATTTTACAATAAAGAGTTGTCAAAAATATGGTCTAATAATTGGATTTATGTTTGTCACAAAAGTAGGTTAGAAAAAAAATTATCATATTTAACAATAAGTATCGGCAAGCAAAGTATAGTTATTTTAAATGATACTAAAGGAAAAATTAAGGCATATTTCAATACTTGCAGGCATAGGGGATCGGTTTTATGCAATCAGAGTAATGGGAAATTAAAATCAAAATTATTAGTTTGCCCTTACCATCAATGGTCATATTTTGCAGATACGGGGGAGTTGTTTCAAATAGCATCTTTTTCAAAGCTGCCAAAAGGATTTGAGAAAAAGAAATTTTCCTTATTTAAGGTCAAAGTTAAAGAGTGGAGAGGGTGTATTTTTGTAAATCTAGATAAAAATTCTAAATGGAATGAAGAAACTCTTTTTCAAAGAAATCCAGATGCATTTAAAAACTTTCCTATTGAGGAAATGGTTGTTTCAGATGTCTGGGAAAAAAATATTGACTGTAATTGGAAAAGCTTTTGGGAAAATTTTAATGAATGTCTTCACTGCCCAAATGTTCACCCTGAATTGACAAGTTTGGTCCCTATGTTTTCAAGAAGAATTATAAATCCTCAAGATTTGCCAGGTTGGGTACCGAAGTCCAAAGAAAGTGACCCAAGATTTTCAGGTGGCTTAAAAAAGGGTGCAGAAACTTGGTCAGAAAATGGACATGCCCAAGGTTGCAAAATTAATTCTTTAACTGAAAGTGATTTGCTTAAAGGTCATGTATATGCTTCATCTTGGCCGTCAATTTTTATTGGAGGTTACGCAGATCACGTAAGAATTGTCAGAGTGTCGCCCATTGAGAGTGAAAAGGTTAAGATTTCAGCAGAGTGGCTATTTGAAAAAAAGACATTAAAAAATAAAATCTACAATAAAGAAAACGTAATATCATTTGCCTGTAAAATTATGGAACAAGACGCTAAAGCATGCGAATTAAATCAAAAAGGTATTCACTCAATTCCATATGAAAATGGCGTCTTAATGCCAGAGGAATATGTAATAAAAAGTTTCCATGACTGGTTAAGGAAGAAATTACAATTAGAAATCGGTAAAAGTTATTAATATGGAAACATATGATGCTATTGAGGTTTCAGCCGAAAACAGGGTGGGTATAATTACCTTGAATAGACCTAACGTTATGAATGCTATTAATGAGCAAATGATAAACGACGTTACTAACGCAATGAAAGCCTTTAACAGCGACCAAAAAATTGCCTGTATTGTAATTAAAGGGAATGGCAGATGCTTTTCAGCAGGATTTGACATGAAGGAAGCTTCTCAAAGGTCTATAAAAGGTGAAGACGCATGGAGAAAGGTGCTGAAAAAAGATTTTGATTTCACCATGCAGTTTTGGGATTCAAAAAAACCAACAATTGCGTCAGTACATGGGTTTTGCTTAGCTGGAGCATTTGAAGTAATGCTTGCATGTGATATTTCCATTTCTGGTAAGGACACCTTTTTTGGTGAACCTGAAGTACGATTTGGATCTGGTATTATAGCGATGCTGGCTCCATGGATCACAGGACCAAAGCAAACCAAGGAAATTCTCTTGACGGGAAATGACAGGCTTACAGCAGAACATTGTTATAAAATGGGAGTTCTCAATCATGTTGTGGATGAAGGGCTAGTGTTTCAAAAGTCTTTAGAGATAGCTAACCAAATTTCGAAAGCTTCAGACCAATCAGTGCAATTAACTAAAAGAGCAATTAATAAGAGTTATGAAATATCAAAGATGAATGACGCTCTAAAGGAAGCGTTAGAAATAGAAATCAAGATTGAGTCAGAAGAAAGTCCCGAAAGAGAAATGTTCAATAAAATTAGAAAAGAAAGCGGATTAAAGGCAGCGCTTGAATGGCGAGATTCAAAATTTAATTAATTGAGGAAGATCATGTTAACTTATAGCGTAGTAGGCCTAGGTAACCTAGGTGAAAAAATTTCAAGCAATCTCTTAAAACAAGGCTTTGAAGTAACCGTATACGATATAGATATTAACAAATCTAATAAACTGGCTGATATGGGTGCTAAGCAAGCCTCCAGTTCATTTGAAGCGGCACTAGGTGTGGATGGGTTTATTACTTGCTTACCCTCTCCCAAAATCTCTACTGAGACAATGATTGGTGAAAATGGAGCAATTTCAAATATGAAACCTGGTTCATCTTGGATTGAGACCAGTACTACTGATGTTAGTGAACTTGAATTAGTGGCAACTAAAGCAAAAGAAAGACAAATAAACACAATAGAAGCACCAGTTACAGGCGGTGTCCACAGGGCTGAAAAAGGTATAATAACTGTATTGGTAGGTGCTGATAAAATAAACTATTATAAACATGAAGAGGCCATAAAGGCATTCGGCGGAAAAATTTTTTATCTAGGAGATGTTGGGTCAGCCTCAGTTTTAAAGGTGGTTACTAATATGCTGGCTTTTGCTAACCTTATTGGAGCTGTTGAAGGTTTAATGTTAGCTAAAAAAGCTGGTTTAGATTTGACAACTACCTATCATGCTATTCAGGCAAGTTCTGGTAATAGCGTTGAGTTTGAAACAGTTGCGCCAGTAATATTAAATGGTTCATTTGACACTTCATTCTCTTTAAAGCTAGCATGCAAAGATTTAACTTTAATGTCAGAACTAGGGGGTAAATATAAAATTCCAATGAAATTGACAAAATTAATAGAGCAGATGTTTATAGATGCTAAAAATAGATATGGCGACGATGAGTGGACGCCTAATATTGTCAAAGATGTTGAGGAGGTCACGGGAACAACTATAAGAGCCCCTAATTTTCCTGATAAAATGATGGATTATAAAGACGTGGTTGAATTTTTAGATAATAAAAATAAAAATATAAATTTAAGGAACGAAAAAAATGGCTGAGAAAAAAAACAAATTGAGTGAATTTGAAAGCATGAGTTTTGAAGAAGCAATAAACGAACTTGAAAACATAGTAGAAGAGTTAGAAGGAAGTGACGTGTCATTGGATGACGCTGTAAATGCATACGAAAGAGGCGCTAAGTTAAAGAACTTATGTCAGGTAAGATTGAATGAGGCTAGGATGAAAGTTGAAAAAATCAAAGATTTTGATAAAGAAGATAAATGAATAGTGGAAAACTTATAAGCGAAGACGGTTTAGTGATTATTTAATTTTTTGGAAGCTAAAATAATTTTGGATGCCATAAGCAAAGATCTTTTGGAGGTTGGTAAAGAGGTAGATAAGGTGCTTCTTTCATACTTCAATAAAAGGAAAATTTCACCGAAAAGACTGAATAATTCTTTAGTTTACTCAGCAATTGGATCTGGTAAAAGGTTGCGAGCTTTTCTTGTGATTGAAAGTGCGAAGCTAATTAGTAAATCAAATGATATTAAAGCAGCATACCAGGTTGCCGCAGCGCTTGAGTTAATTCATACTTACTCTCTAGTACATGACGATTTACCCAGCATGGATAATTCTTTTTTAAGAAGGGGTAAACCTGCAGCGCACATTAGTTATGATGAGGCTACAGCAATTCTGTTGGGTGATGGATTACAGAGCTTAGCCTTTGAAATGATCTCAGATACTGATCTTGGTATTAGCTCTGATATTGCTCTTTTAATCTGTAATGAATTATCAAGGTCTATTGGTTTTAAAGGAATGGTAGGCGGTCAAATGATGGATTTAATTTCTGAAGGGAGATATGAAGAAGTGCAAATTGATCAAGAATATATCTTAAATACCCAAAAACTTAAAACTGGGGCATTAATTGTTTTCGCACTTAGAGCTGGTGGATTAATAGGCGGAGCGAATGATTTGGAAACAGATTTACTATCTAGATTTGGTGAAAATATTGGCTTGGCCTTTCAGATTGTTGACGATATCTTAGATTGCGAATCAAGTGAAGTTGAGTTAGGAAAACCTGTTAATATAGATAATAACCTTGGTAAAACAACTTTTGTTTCAGTCTTAGGAGTTGAAAAAAGTAAAGAAAAAGTATCAAAACTTATAAATGAAGCTAAAATGGAATTAAATGAGTTTGGAAATAAAGCAGAAAAATTACTTAAACTTGCTGATTTTGTTGAAACTAGAAAAAATTAATTTTATAAATCTCAAATAAAAAAATAGAAGTTTAATGGCTAAGGTTAAAATTAAATTACTTGATAAAATATCTTCCCCTTCAGATTTAAAGTTGTTGTCTTTAATGGAATTAAATTATCTGGCGGATGAGTTGAGGTCGGATTTAATTTCTTCTGTTTCAAAAACAGGTGGACATTTGGGAGCAGGTTTAGGTGTTGTGGAATTGACCATAGCTCTCCACTACGTTTTTGATGCTCCGAAAGATAAAATAATTTGGGATGTGGGTCATCAAGCCTATCCACATAAAATGCTTACTGGCAGAAGGAATCGAATGCAATCGCTCAGGAAAGAAAAAGGGTTGTCAGGTTTCACAAATAGGGCAGAATCCAAATACGACGTTTTTGGTGCGGGTCATTCATCAACATCAATTTCAGCTGGATTAGGTATGGCTGTTGCAAGAGACTTAAAAGGAGAAAACAATACTATTATATCTGTAATTGGCGACGGTGCTATGAGTGCTGGTATGGCTTGGGAAGCTTTAAATAATTTAGGATCGCAAAATAAAAAAATGATAGTAATTTTAAACGATAACGACATGTCGATAGCACCAGCTGTAGGGGCTGTTAGTTCATATCTTTCAAAACTAATTTCTTCTAAACCATTAACTTCAATAAGAGAGTTGGCAAAACAGGTGGCAAGTCATCTGCCTACAGAAATTGAAAAGGCCGCCAAAAGAGCCGACGAACTCGCTCGAACTATGATGGGAGGAGGAACTATTTTTAACAATTTAGGGATGTATTATGTTGGACCAGTTGATGGCCATAATGTGATAGATTTAGTCCATTTGTTAAAAAATTTAAATAATACCTCTAGTAATGGCCCCGTTTTATTGCATGTGGTCACTGAAAAAGGTAAGGGACACCCATTTGGAAAAGATGTAAAAGAAAAATACCATGCAGTTCCTAAATTCGATATTATCACAGGTGAACATAAAAAAAGTGCTTCAAAGAAGAAAACTTATACTAAAATTTTTTCTGATGAACTTATTAAGCAGGCGTCTCAAGATGACAAAATATTGGCTGTTACTGCAGCCATGTCATCTGGCACAGGTTTAGATAAATTTTTTGAAGAGTTTCCAGATCGTTTTTTTGATGTTGGTATAGCTGAACAACACGCAGTAACATTTTCTGCAGGATTGAGTTTAGAAGGATTTAAGCCATTTTGTACAATTTACTCTACTTTTCTTCAAAGAGCTTACGACCAAATAATTCATGACGTTGCTATTCAGAATTTACCCGTTAGATTTGCTATTGATAGAGCAGGGTATGTTGGGGCAGATGGAGCCACTCATCAAGGTTCATTTGACCTTGCCTTCTTGTCTTGCCTTCCAAACTTTGTAGTAATGGCTCCATCAAATGAAGTAGAATTAACCCACATGATTAAAACAGCTGCTTCTTATAATGATGGACCAATAGCATTTAGATATCCTCGAGGTGAATGTGAAGGTATAGAAACTATTCCTGAAGCGAAAAAACTTAAAATAGGACAAGGAAAACTTGTTTTGAAAAGTTTTGATGAAAATAAGTTAGGGGACATTGCTTTTTTGTCTATAGGAACGAGATTAAGTGACACCTTAGGTGCAGCAAATGAATTAAATAATTTAGGCTATTCTGCGTCAGTTGCTGATGCAAGGTTTGCCAAACCAATTGATAAGAAATTAATTTTGGAGTTAGTAAAAAATCATAAAATTTTATTTGTAGTGGAAGAGGCGTCTTCAGGAGGCTTTTGTTCATTAGTTACTTCTTATTTAGCAAATTTAGATTTGATAAATTCGGACCTGAAAGTTAGAAGCTTTACAATGCCAGACATGTTTATAGAGCATAAAACGCAAGAAGCCCAAATAATTCAAGCTGGCTTACATAAAAACCACTTGGTCAAACAGGCACTACCTTTATTAAAAAATAAAAAAACATTATCAATTGGCTAGATTTATCCAATTTGGGCTTTATGAGCTAAGTAAAGGTCAGCTAAGGTAAAAGCAAGCATTGCTTCTCCTACTGGCACAGCCCTAATGCCGACGCATGGGTCGTGCCTGCCCTTTGTTTTGATTTCTATATTGTTCCCATGTTGATCAATTGAGTTTATTGGAGTTAAAATACTGCTTGTGGGTTTAACTATAAATCTGGCAACTATGTCTTGTCCTGAAGAAATGCCTCCCAAAATTCCACCAGCGTGATTACTTTTAAAAGTTATTTTTTTATTTTTATCAATTTTAATCTCATCGCTAGATTCAGTTCCATTAGAATTAACTAAACTAAATCCTGAGCCTATTTCAACTCCCTTTACTGCATTGATAGACATTAAGGCTGATGCGATTTCACTGTCTAATTTAGAGTAAACTGGAGATCCAATGCCTGCTGGTATTCCAGTGGCTTTTAATTCTATTATAGCTCCAGCAGAAGAACCATTCTTTCTGGTTTGATCCAAAAATTTTTCCCAAATGCTTATTGTCTCTTTGTCTGGGCAAAATAAGGAATTAGTTTTGGCGAAATCCCAGTTTATCTTCTTTTTATTTATTTTGTGAGGCCCTATTTGCAAAACACAACCATGGATTTTATAATTTTTAAAATTATTTTTTAATATTTGATGAGCAATTGCTCCTGCTGCAACTCTCATAGCTGTCTCTCTTGCAGAAGACCTTCCCCCGCCTCTAAAATCTCTAATTCCATATTTTTGGTAGTAAGTAAAGTCAGCATGCCCAGGCCTAAATGCTTTAGCTATTTCTCCATAGTCTTTACTTTTATGGTCTTGATTTTCAATAACCAATGCTATAGGCGTGCCGGTAGACTTTCCTTCAAAAGTACCGGATAAAATTTTTATTTTATCCTCTTCTCTTCTTTGAGAAACAAATTTATTTGTTCCTGGTTTTCTTCTATCTAAAAAAGGCTGTATTATTTCTTCATTTATTTCTAAATTTGGAGGCACACCATCAACTACACAACCGATTGAAGAGCCATGACTTTCTCCGAAAGTTGTAAATCTCAATATTTTCCCAAATGAGTTAAAAGACATTAGAAGTTTTAAACCTTACTTATGTCAGGAGCATCAACAGCTTTCATGCCTACCACATGATAGCCACAATCTACATGGTGTGTTTCCCCTGAAACTCCAGTAGAAAGATCAGATAATAAATAAACGCCAGCTCCCCCAACATCATCTTGGGAAACATTCCGTTTCAAAGGAGAGTTTAATTCATTCCACTTTAAAATATATCTAAAATCACCTATTCCTGAAGCTGCTAAAGTTTTCATAGGGCCAGCTGACAAACTGTTTACTCTAATATTTTTAGATCCCAAATCTACTGCTAAATATCTAACAGAAGCCTCTAATGCAGCTTTAGCTACGCCCATTACATTATAATGTGGCATGACTCTCTCCGAGCCGTAGTAAGTTAGGGTTAAAATAGACCCTCCTTCAGTCATAAGATGTGCAGCATATTTTGAAATTTCTGTAAGGGAATATACTGAAATGTCCATTGTGTTAACAAAATTTTTTCTTGTTGTATTAACGTACTTTCCCTTCAATTCATCTTTATCCGAAAAGGCAATTCCATGAACAAGAAAATCTATCTTTCTCCAATTTTTTTCTATTTCATTAAATACATTCTTAATTGATTTTGTATCGGAAACATCACATGGTAAAATAATTTTGGAGCCCACTGATTCTCCAAGTGGAATAACCCTTTTACCCAGTGCTTCACCTTGGTAAGTAAATGCTAACTCAGCCCCATGCTCCGCTACTTTTTTTGCTATAGCCCATGAAATAGATTTATCATTGGCAACACCCATAACAAGACCTTTTTTTCCAGACATCAATTTTTCATCTAGCATTAATTATCCTCATAATTCTCATAAATAATAAAACTATGTCATAATAATACTACTGTTGAAATTTAACAAGCATAGTCAGGATCAAAGCATTAATTTAAATCATAGATCAATGTTCTTCTTATTGAAACAATATCACCTGGTTGAGCAGATCTCTTTGAGTCGAATATGAGATCTCTGCTGTCAGCAGATACTATTAAACGATATCCCGTAACTTTATTAATCGATTTTTTGACTAAAATATTTTGAATCTCACATACTTCCCTATTTTCATAGCCTATTACATCTTGTTGATTGTTAGCAAGTTCAGACCCTATTAATGCTCCTGCAGCAGTAGCAGCCTTATTACCTGATCCGCTTCCAACTTGAGAGCCAGCTACACCGCCTAAAATAGCGCCAGCAAGATTATTTGAGTTTATTTCTTCTCCGCTTGATAAAGATGACCCTAATAAGGCACCGAAAGCAGTTGCAGCTTTATTCCCAGATCCTTCTCCAACCTTACTACCTAAGACACCTCCTATAATAGCGCCTAATAATTTATTATCTGATGAACCTGAACTTTTCCGTTTTGCTGTAATGGGAACTTGTTTTATTTCACAAACATTTCTACTCTCCGGTATCTCCTCTATATAAGTTGCAGTCAAGACTTCAACATTAGTAACTACGCCAGTAATATTAGTAGTCTCTGCGTAAGATGCCATGTGAATGTTAGTTAATAAAATAAACAGCTTAAGAAGAAAAAAAGGTTTATTTATTTTTGATTTAAAAAAATAATTATTTGTTAACATCGTTACCCCATAAAAAATATTCACTGATTACAACAATTAATATATTGTCAAAGATAGGCAGAATTAGGGCACTTATAAAAAAATTAATTTTTAAGGATTTATAATGGAAATCAATTTAAATGAACACCCCGTTGATTTATTTTCTTCTTGGTTTGAAGAGGCAAAAAAATCTGAAATAAATGATCCGCAGGCCATGTCGTTTTCATCAGTTTCTGAAGATGGATGCCCTTCAGTAAGAATGGTCCTTTTAAGGAATTTTGATAAAAGGGGGTTTGTTTTCTTTACAAACTATAATAGTCGTAAGGCCAAAGAAATTGAAATAAATGCTAATGGAGCTTTATGTTTCCATTGGAAGTCTATTAGGAGACAGGTAAGGGTTATTGGAAGAGTTGAAAAAGTTTCAGATAATGAATCTGATGAATATTACTTTTCAAGACCCTTGGGAAGCCAGATAGGAGCATGGGCTTCTAGGCAATCTGAATATTTAGACAGTAGAGAAAAATTAATCAAAAAAGTTAAGGAATATGAGAAAAAGTTTTTAGATAAACCACCTCGACCCCCTTTTTGGGGAGGGTTTCGTCTTGTTCCTAAAGAGATGGAATTTTGGAGTGATGGAAAATTTAGATTACATGATAGATTTAATTTTAAACTGGTTGAAGAAGCATGGGAAATAAATAGACTATATCCATAGGTAAAAACTATTTAATTATCTTTAAAGCGACATAAATGAAAATATTATGACGTTTTAAAAGTAATTTTGAAATACCAAAAATATACATTAAAATTAAAACTAGGAGTTAATGATGATATCTAAAGCAAGGGCAGTTGTAATTGGGGGCGGAGTTGTTGGCGTTTCAACACTCTATCATTTAGCCTCAAAAGGGTGGGACAATGTGGTTCTTGTTGAAAGAAAATCTTTGACATCAGGTTCAACTTGGCATGCAGCAGGTTTGTTACCTTTATTTAATATGTCATACTCTGTTGGTCAAATTCACAAATATTCAGTTAGGTTTTACCAGGAACTGCAAAATGAAACTGGAATGGATGTTGGCTTTAGAAAAGTATCAAACATTAGATTGGCGTCTAAGCAAGACAGAATGGACGAATACATGCAATATAAAGGCGTGGCAGATACAATAGGAGTTGACGTTGAAGTATTAACAATTGATGAAGTTAAAAACATTTGGCCACTAATCTCCACAGAAGGCCTGATTGGAGCTATAAGGCATCCTGAAGATGGTTATATTCAACCGGCAGACTTAACTCAAGCGCTTGCAAAAGGTGCCAGGGATAAAGGTGCAAAAATTGAAATTAATACAACAGTACAGAATATTACAAGAACGTCTGATGGAATGTGGGCGGTTGAAACTGATAAAGGTGAAATTATTTGTGAGCATGTAATTTCTTGTTCGGGTAACTTTGCTAGAAAAACTGGTGAAATGGTGGGCTTGGAAATACCCGTTATTCCTGTTGAACATCAATATATAGTTACAGAACAGCACCCTTCTATAAAACAAAGGCACCAGGATGGTCTGCCTGAAATGGGTGTTTTAAGAGACTCAGATGCCTCTTGGTATTTGAGAGAAGAGGCAGGAGGGTTAATACTCGGGCCCTATGAAAAAGGTGCGCCAGCATGTTACTTAGATGGCCCAGACAAAAATAGTGAATATGAATTGTTTCAGGAAGACCTAGATAGAATATCAGAACATATAGAATCTGCTATATTCAGGGTACCTATCTTTGGCGAATTAGGGGTAAAAAAAGTTTATAATGGAGCGATTGCCTATACCCCGGATGGAAGCCCTGTTATTGGACCAGCATGGGGGCTTAAAAATTTTTGGATTAATGAAGGGCATTCTTTTGGAGTAACTGCTGCAGGAGGGGCTGGATGGCAATTAGCAGAATGGATAGTTAATGGTAATCCAACTATTGATATGTTGGGTGTCGATCCCAGAAGATTTGGAAGTTATGCAACCAAGAGTTATTTGATTGAGAAAAATGAAGAAGCATATGCGAATGTATTTACAGTGCATTACCCTGATGAAGAACGCCCGGCAGCACGACCATTAAGAACTGCGCCATGCTATGAAAGACTAAAAAAGATGGGAGGTGTTTTTGGGGCATCATTTGGATGGGAAAGAGCAAACTGGTTTGCTCCTGAAGGTGAAAAGCAAGTTGATCATTGGTCATTTAGGAGGTCGTCATATCATAAGCATATTTCAGAAGAAATAAAAAACTTAAGCAAGAATGTTGGCTTATTAGACTTGTCTGGTTTTGCAAAGTGCAAAATTTCAGGCCCATCAGCAGAGTCATTTTTAAATTATTTGGTAGCTAACAAACTTCCAAAAGCTGTTGGAAGAGTTTCTTTATGTCATGCTTTAAACACAATGGGTGGTGTTCACTCTGAATTTACAATAACACGAGAAAAAGATAATTCATTTTACCTGGTTTCTGCCGGAGGATTTCAACGTCTTGATCATGACTGGATTATGAAGCATATTCCATCTGATGGTTCAGTAACATTTGAAGATATTACTAATTCAATGGGTGTGCTAGTTATTGCAGGTCCTAAATCAAGAGAGCTAATGAAACTAGTTAGTAACAATGACTTTAACAACGAAGCTTTTCCTTGGCTAACAGCTCAAAATGTTAATATTGGAAATTATCCAGCACTAGCAATGAGAGTAAACTTTGTTGGTGAATTAGGATGGGAACTTCATCACCCTATAGAGCACCAAAACCAGATTTTTGATCTTTTATTTAAGTTTGGAAATGGATTAGGTATTAAGCCATTTGGCATTAGGGCTATGGACTCATTAAGGCTTGAAAAATCTTATCGACTTCCTGGAAGAGAACTTTCCATTGAGTATTCTGCCTTAGAATCTGGTTTAGAAAGATTTGTATCTGAGAATAAGGGTGACTTTATGGGAAGGAATGGGTTAGCTGATTGGAAGGCCAAAGGCTTTTCTTATGGGTTTGTAACTTTAGAAGTGCATGACGTTACTGATGCAGACGCATTAGGTAATAATCCAATCTACTATGAAGGCAAGGTTATAGGCAGAGCAACTAGTGGGGGTTATGGGCATAGAATAGAAAAATCATTGGTTTTAGCGATGATAGAGCCATCTTTAATAAAGATAGGTTTAAAAGTTACAATTGATATTTTGGGCAAAATATTTAACGCTTCTATAATTGAAGAAAGTCCTTATGATCCAAAGAATAACAAACTCCGATCTTAATATAGGATAATTATATGTCAGAAAAAAATAGAAGGCGTTCCAGAGGAGGAGGGAGAGAGGCAAGGAGAGAATTAAGAATCTCACAAGAAGCAAACGTTATTAAAAAACCGTATATTAAAAGAAATATTCCAATCTATGATTTAGTCAGTGACGAAGTTTGTGAGTTGATTGAAGAAAATGCTGAAACGATCTTAGAGGAAATAGGCATTGATTTTCGAGATGATCCTGAAGCATTAGGTATACTTAAATCTAATGGATGTGATGTAAAAGGTGAAAGAGTTAGGTTCCCTAGGGGTTTGTGCAGAAAATGGATAGCCAATGCACCATCGCAGTTCACGCAACATGCAAGAAATCAAAAAAACTCAGTTGAAATAGGTGGGAATAATACGGTTTTTGCTCCGGTATATGGCCCACCTTTTATAAGGTCTTTGGATGGGGAAAGACGATATGCAACAATAAAAGATTTTGAAGATATTGTTAAGTTAGCATACTTAAGCCCAGGAATACATCATTCTGGCGGTACTGTTTGTGAGCCAGTAGACTTGCCAGTTACCAAAAGACACTTAGAAATGAATTATGCGCATATGAAACTGTCAGATAAGCCGTTTATGGGCTCTGTGACAGCTCCAGAAAGAGCTAGGGACAGTATTGAAATGGCTAATATTCTTTTTGGAAGTGAGTTTGTTTCAAAAAATACTGTTATGATTAGCCTTATAAACGCTAACTCCCCAATGACATGGGACGGTACTATGCTTGGTGCATTAAAGGAATATGCTCGCGCTAATCAAGCTGTAATTACAACGCCATTTATTTTATCTGGTGCAATGGCGCCAGTTACACCTATTGGAGTACTTGCGCAAACCTTAGCTGAAGCTATGAGTGGGATAGCTTTTGCTCAAATGGTAAATCCTGGTACCCCGGTTGTTTTTGGAAGTTTTGCTTCATCAATATCAATGCAATCTGGAGCTCCAACATTTGGGACACCTGAGCCAGCTATAGTTTTATTTGCGGCAGCAAAACTAGCTCGAAGATTAGGAGTGCCGTTTCGCTCAGGAGGAAGTTTAAATGGAGCAAAAATACCTGATGCTCAAGCTGCTTTAGAATCTTTGAATACCCTGTGGCCAACAGTGTTGGGAGGAGTGAATTTTGTTTTGCATGCAGCTGGTTGGCTTGAAGGAGGTTTGGTTTCAGATTTAAGAAAGTTTATAATTGATGCTGATCAATGTAGTGCAATGTCTGTATTAGTTGAAGGACCTGACATCTCAGAAAATGGACAAGCAATGGAAGCGATAAGAGAAGTTGGTCCTGGTCAACACTTTCTAGGGTGCGATCATACGCAGAAAAACTTTGAAACAGCTTTTTGGACATCGAAAGTTTCGGATAATACTACATTTGAACAATGGTCTTCTGAGGGTGAGACAACTCAAATGGAAAGAGCGGGCAAGATAGTAAAAACATTATTAGAGAATTATAAACCACCTGATATTGACCCTTCGATTGATGAAGAACTAAAATCATACATAGAGAAAAGAAAAGAAGAACTTCCTAATACTGAAGCCTAACGTGATAAATACTGATAATTGCAGTCAAAAGAAGCATCTTGAAGCCAATCAAGGATGTAATTGGCAAAGCTATTTCTAAATAGCATGGTAAAAGAATTTTTAGCGGTGCAAAAAATAGTAATATCAACTAAGGCTAGATTAGTTTGAGTGCAATTTTTAGGACCAAAAATAGATTGATCTAAATCTATATGACAGCCCTTTGATAAAACCCATCTTGATTTTTCTCCAGATATATAAATTACTTGAAACTGATCGGTTAGATTGGTTAGGGCAAAATGGGTTTTTGTGAGTTTTTTTTCTAATTCATTGATTTGAGTTAAAATTTCATTAGAATAACTCAAAATCAACCACTCATCTGGACTTGTTTGAAGAAGGTAGTTTTTTTCGTTTGTTTCAAAAAAACCAGTTCTATTGGGCATTTCAATATTTAATATGCCTTGAACACTTTTCCTGAAAATTGAACTTCTCTGACTGCCTCTCAAGTTGAAGATATTTAATAGTCCAGCATTTTGCACCTTTAAATCAATTGCAGATTCTAGGACTGTTTTATTTTCAAAATCCAATCTTTCTGATAATACTGTTGATCCAGAGAAAATTTTACTTTTATAACTAAATTCCATTTTTTCTAACTCCATTAGGATCAAAAAAGACAGGATTTACAACTTTAGCTTCAATAGTTTCTCCATTTAACATTGGAAGCCATACTTTGCTTCCTTTTTTAGATTTACCACCTTTAATTAGAGCCATTGCGATGCTTCTTCGGCAATTGGGTGAGTAATAGGAAGAGGTTACATGCCCTAAAATATTGTCATGAGGAAACTCAGCTTTAGGTGTTTCTATGGCATGGGCACCTTCGGGGATCACTTTCTTTGGGTCAATTGAAAGTAACCCAACTAGTTCTTTCCTGTTATTTGAATTCATAGAAATTCTTTCTAATGATCTTTTGCCAATAAAATCAGACTTTTTCTTGGAAATTATCCAATCCATCCCTAAGTCAATTGGAGAGACAGACCCGTCTGTTTCTTGTCCTACTATTATGAATCCCCGTTCCGCTCTTAACACGTGCATAGATTCTGTTCCATATGGAGTTAATTTAAAATTTTTTCCAGCATCAATGAGAGTTTCCCATAACTTTAGTCCATATCTAGCAGGAGTGTTTATTTCAAATGAAAGTTCACCAGTAAAAGAAATTCTAAAAATTCTTACAGGAATATCATTTATAAAACCATTTTTAAAAGACATAAACTCAAAATTATCATTAGATAAATCGATAGTGCAATTTGAAGCTTTAAGGATTTCTCGTGCCTTTGGACCTGAAATAGAAGTCACTGACCAAGACTCTGTTACAGAAGTTAAATAAACTTTAAGGCTTGGCCACTCTGTTTGAAGCCATTCTTCAAGCCAACTTAAAACATTTGCCGCACCACCAGTTGTGGTGGTCATATGAAAATGGTCGTTTCCCAATTTAGATGTGACACCATCATCCATTACCATTCCATCATCTTTGAGCATTAGGCCATATCTACACTTGCCAATTTGAAGGTTGGACCAGTTATTAGTATAAATAAGATTTAAAAATTTTTCTGCATCTGGTCCTTTAATGTCAATTTTTCCTAAGGTTGATGCGTCCAAAATGCCGGCACTATTCCTGGTTGCAGAAACTTCACGATCAATTGTTTCTTGAAATGTTTCGTTTTCTTTTGGGTAATACCAGGCTCTCATCCATTGACCAACATGTTCAAATTTTGCGTTATTATTTCGGTGCCATTCGTCAAGCCTTGTTGTTCTGATAGGGTCAAAAAGCTTTTTAACATCACGCCCTCCAATGTTCCCTAATGTAATCGGCGTGTAAGGCATTCTAAACGTCGTGGTTCCAACTTCTTGAATTGGTTTTTGCAAATTTTCGGCTAAAATTGCTAATGCATTAATATTAGACGTTTTACCTTGATCAGTGCCCATGCCGGTAGTAGTGTATCTCTTTAGATGTTCAACTGATTGATATCCTTCTCTAGATGCTAGGAGAACATCGTCTGCTGTAACATCATTTTGAAAGTCAATAAAGGCTTTTTGGCCCTTCCCAGAAATTCTACCATTTGGAACTAGCCAAATATTTCTGGGGAAGTAGTTTAATTTGATAAAATTAGCAGATAATGAAAATTTAGAGTTCTTTTTCTTTCCAATTCTGACTAAAATCTCATTTGTTTGTTTAATGGTTTCATTGATACATTCTTGAATATCAAACGTGCCATTGCATCCACCAATAGACAATTCATTTTGGCGATGATATTTGGGTTTAAAATATCCGAATTTTTCGTTCCACTCTAATTTGCCGCCACTTTGACTAAACAAGTTTACTATAGGAGACCATCCGCCTGACATAGCAACTAAATCTACAGAAAACTTGATAGGAAGAGCAGATATATCTTTGCTATCTTCTGCTAAAGGAGCTACCTCTACCGATTTAACTGATTTTTTTCCGTAAATTGAAGAAACAACATGACCAGTAAAGATTTGAATATTATATTTTTTTAGAGTTTTTAATAGATCATTATTAATTTCATTTCTCGAGTCAACAATCGCTAAAACTTTAATTCCTGCTTTATGGAGAGTTATGGCCGTTCTATAAGCGTCATCATTATTGGTCGTAATAACTGCAGTTTTTCCTGGCAAGACACCAAATTTATTAATATAGCCTCTTACTGCAGAGCTTAACATTACCCCAGGAATGTCATTTCCTGAAATAACTTGGGGTCTTTCATGCATTCCTTGAGCAAGTAAAACTTGTTTAGATCTAACTTTCCATAATCTTTGTTTTGGTAAATTTGAAGGTGGTAGGTCAAGGTGATCAGAACAACGTTCAGAAATTGTAACAAAATTGTGATCATGATAACCAAATACGCTGCTTCTCTTTAAAATTCTAACATTTCCCATCTCTTCAAGTTCTTGTTCAATTTTTTTTGCCCATGAAGAACTTTTTGAACCGTCAATTGTTATATCTTCTTCATATAACAAGTTGCCGCCCAATTCTGGTTTTTCATCAGCGATAACCACTCTGGCTCCGGATAAACCAGAAATATATGCTGCGATCAAACCAGACAAACCACCTCCAGCAATTAAAATATCACAATGGTGGTTGATATGCTCATATCTGTCAGGGTCATGGTGTTCTTCAGCCGCTTTACCGAGGCCAGCGGCATGACGTATGAACCACTCATACTTTTTCCACATAGATGATGGCCACATAAAAGTTTTATAATAAAAACCTGCTGGTATAAGTTTCGAAAATTTAGAATTTATAGCCCCAAAATCAAAATTTAAAGATGGCCATCTATTTTGACTTTCCACAACAAGGCCATCAAAAACTTCAATTTGTGTTGCTGATATATTTGGTTCCACTTTTGGTCCAGTGCCCATCCTAAATAAACCATTTGGCTCTTCTGACCCTATTGAAAGCAAGCCTCGTGGGCGATGATATTTAAAAGAACGTCCAACCACTTTGATGTCATGAGCTATAAGAGCACTAGCTAAGCTTTCACCCTTATAAGCACCATATTGTTTTCCATCAAGCGTAAAAGTCACTTTTTGTTGAAAAGTTGTAGGATGCTTCAAAATTCTATTATTACCTGTTTTCATTATTATTTTTTCATGGACTTAATTTCAGCTTGAGAATTACGACGCCAGTTATTTTTGTAAGCATTTCTGCCTTCAGAAGTTTTAGGGAGTGATCCAGCTGGATAAACTTCATAAATCTCATTGGTTACGGTATTCCTAACGATATTAAACCATTTTCTGCAGCCGCTAGTATGAACCCATCTTTCGGTAAAGTTTCCTTTTGGATTGTATCTCATGAACAAGTATTCAGCCCATTCCTTGTCACTCAAGGTCACTTCATATTCCGGTCTGATGATATGTGCTTCGCCACCACAAGCGAATTCACTTTCATCTCGTAGTCCACAATTAGGGCACTTAATATGAAGCATGTTGCATCCTATTCATCAGTGAGCTACTCCTGCTGCTCCATGTTCATCGATCAAGTATCCAGTATTAAACCTATCGATAGAGTAGGGAGCAGATATTTTATTAGGCTGGTCTTTAGCAATTAATTCTGCGAAAACATGACCGCTACCGGGAGTAGCTTTAAATCCACCTGTTCCCCAACCGCAATTAAAGAACAAACCTTCAATTTCTGTTTTGGATATGATAGGAGATGCATCGGGACAAGTATCGACAATTCCCCCCCAGTGTCTGAGCATTCTTAATCTTGAAAGTACAGGGAAAAGTTCTACCGCGGCGGATATCATATGTTGAGGCACAGGAAAGGATCCTTTTTGTGCATAAGAGTTGTATTTATCTACGCCTGCTCCTAAAACCATTTCTCCTTTGTCAGATTGACTAATATACATGTGAACGGCATTAGACATAATAACTGTATCAAGGATCGGTTTAATTGGTTCTGAAACAAGGGCCTGCAAAGGTCGACTTTGAATGGGCAATCTTAATTCAGCCATTTCTGCTAAGGTGCTTGAGTGACCCGCAACCACAACGCCAATTTTTTTAGTCGAAATTATTCCTTTTGTAGTCTCAATTCCACTTATTTTATTTTGATCTCTAATGATTCCAGTAACTTCACAGTTTTGAATTATGTCAACCCCCAAGTCGTCAGCGCCTCTTGCATACCCCCATGCTACAGCGTCATGCCTTGCTGTCCCGCCTCTTTTTTGCAAGAAACCGCCCATTATGGGGTACCTTATATTCGGATTAATATTTATTATTGGAATAAAATCCTTAATTTGTTTAGGTGTAAGGATTTCAGAGTCAATGCCGTTAAGTCTTATTGCGTGGACTCTTCGGGACATTTCCTTTAATTCGTGTTCGCTGTGAGAGATGGTAAGAACGCCACGCTGACTAAACATAACATTAAAATTTAAATCCTTTGACAGGGTTTCCCAGATTTTTAATGAATGCTCGTAGATAGCAGCAGATTCATCCCAAAGGTAATTAGATCTAATTATTGTAGTATTTCTTCCAGTATTTCCTCCGCCAATCCATCCTTTTTCTATTACTGCAATATTTTTGATTCCATGAATGGAAGCTAAATAATAAGCGGTGGCTAATCCGTGTCCCCCTCCTCCAATTATAACTACGTCATAATTACTTTTTGGCTCTGGACTTTTCCAAGCCTTATTCCAGTGTGTATGATTAGATAATGCGTTTCTTGCAAGGGAAAAAATAGAATACTTTTGTTTGTTTTTTATTGTATCATCCACAGTTGATAAACTTCTTTATTAGCTTAATAGGTTGAATTTTGGTTAACTTAAATTCTGCAAATATTAATACTCTAAA
>CACAIE010000014.1 GCA_902532475.1 uncultured SAR116 cluster alpha proteobacterium | reverse complement strand
CAACCTTTTCTAATCGTTGACTACAAAGCAAAAAAAATTAATAATAGTGAGCTTTCAGCAAGAATAGCAGGAATGTCAGGATATTTACTTGCTGCATCAAAACACCATTATATGCTTGATTTTTATGAAGATGAATTAGAACTAAATGTAGATAAAGTATCCGAAATTATTTCAGAATACTCTGATGCTAATAAGCCCTTTGTAATAATTGGATATACATATTTAATTTATGAAATGCTTTTATTAAAATTAAAAGCCCTTAAAAAGGTTTTTCCTTGCCAAAATAATGTTATTTTAATTCACTTTGGTGGGTGGAAAAAGTTAAAAGATAAAAAAATTAATAAGAGCGAGTTTAATCATTTGATAAAAAAAACTCTTAACATTCAAGATAAAAACATAGTTGATATTTATGGTTTTACAGAACAACTTGGAACGGTATATCCCGCCAGAGGAATTGATGGTTGTCGAGTACCTGCATACAGCGAAGTAATTGTTAGAGATACAAAAACATTGGAACCTCTTCCTATAGGAAAAGTTGGGTTTCTTCAATTTATTAGTCCTATTCCTACTAGTTATCCTGGATTTTCAATCCTTAATGATGACTTAGGAATGTTGACTGAGAAAAAAGAAAATATAATAAAATTTGAAATTTTAGGTAGACCTAGCAAATCAGTTCTGCGAGGTTGTGGAGACACTCTTCCAGAAAATTTTTTTTCAAACCAAACTAAAACTAATTATGCCTGAAATTCTTTTTTCAACTTCCAAATCTATTATACCTGAAACTTACTCCAATAAGGATTTCTATGATAAGGTCGAATTATTTCTAAACAATGAAAACATTTTGCAAAAAGTACATGTTTCAGATTTACTATTAATTTTTGATAAATTATCTCAACAATGGCAAAAAAAAGACGCTTGTTTATTCCAATTATTTAAGGAGCTCAATTTAGGCTTTTTGATTGGGTGGCTTAAAAGAAATAATTTGGAGCATACCCTAAATTTCAGTTTAGGTGATTATAATGTTTTAGACAAACCTGTTTTGTTAAATAAAAGAAATATAATTGCTGCACCTAAAGGTCTTTTGGTTCATTGGATTTCAGGAAATGTACCATTATTAGGAATAATATCTTTATTTCAAGCAATTCTCACAAAAAATAAAAATATTATTAAAGTTCCTTCTTCATTTAAAAGTGTAATTCCGTCTATTTTAGAAGATATAAGAAAGAAAAAATTCAAAATTAAAAATTCAATTATTACTGGGGAACAAATCTTAAAGTCAGTCTTAATTGTACATGTCGAAAAGAATGACTTTGAGACTCAAACATTTTTATCAAAAAAAGCGGATCTAAGAATTGCTTGGGGAGGAAGAGAAGCTATCGAAAATATAACTAATTTAAACAAAAAAATAGACTCCGAAGACCTTATTATGGGTCCCAAAACCTCTCTAGGTGTAATTTCTAAAGAATTTTTAAGAGATATAGAAACTATAATAGATTTATCTAGAAAAATTACCAGGGATGTATTTACATTTGATCAAATGGGATGCAATTCTCCTCATAATTTATATCTAGAAACTAAATCTAAATCCACAATAAATAAATTTGCAGATGAACTTTATAAAAGTTTTTGTTCTGAATCAAAACGACTTGAACTTAATAATAGAGAACCTATTGATACATATAATATATTATGTGAAAGAGTTTTTTACACTGTGCAAGAAGACAAGAATCTTAAGTGTGAAAAAGGATATGACCATAATATTTTTATTGATTATAAAAATAAAAAGCCTTCTGCCCCCCTTTATAATAGATCTATATATTTAAAAATGGTTAATAACATAAATGATGCACCACTGTATTTTCCTTATGGTGTTCAAACTATTGGAATTGCAATTCCTAAAAAGAGAGCAATATCTTTTATAAAACTGGGAATTAATTATGGTGCACTAAGATTTACTGAAATTGGTAAAATGGGTATTTATGATGCACCTTGGGATGGTGTTATGCCTATTAATAGAATGGTTAAATGGATTTCAATACCACAACAATAGTTTAAAAGGAATAAAAATGAAAAAATTAAACTTTGCCTATATTAAAGATGTTTTTGAAACAGCTCTTGATCTAGAAGATTTTGACTTAAAACTTACTTCTAAATTTGAAGAAGTTCCTGATTGGGACTCTATGGGTCATATGAGAATAATTTTAGAATTAGAAGAACGGCTTGGAATTGCTTTTGAAATTGACGAAGTTATTGATGTTGATACGGTTGAAAAAATATTACAGCTTGCCAATTCAAAATTAAAGACTTAGGGGTAGCCTTTCCCCACTGTAATATATATATCTTCATATTCGTCATATTTTAGTTGTGAAGAATTAATAAAATTAATTGATCCTTGACTATATTTATTCTTGTTATTCTTGTAAAGATTGCCAATAAACTTCCAGTCTTTATCTCCAGTTTGATACCAATACTTCTCGTTTCTAATTTGATCTAATAAAAAATTTAAACCCTTTGGTTTTATACCTAACCAATTACAAAAAAGCTCTTCAAATTTTGTTTCAGAAAATCTATGCTTTTTTACCAAGTTTATAGCAGCTTCTCTGCTAAGCCTACCATGTCTAATTTCTCTGCATGCATGGTCAGTTACTTTTGAGTATCCATGTTTAAAAATTTTAATCTTATCATGTAAGTCCATATAAACATAGCAATCAGTGTAATCATAATGATCAAAAGTTCTTGAAAAACTTGAGGTTAGGTAATTATAAATTTTGATCATCTTTTCATGTTGAGCTTTAGGGTCCCATCTTATGTAATTTCCTAAATAAATGCCCCTTACTCCAATATTGTTTAAGCTTAGATCATCAGGATATAAATATTGATGAATATCTTCTTCATTTATATTATCAAAAATTGAAATTAATTGTTCTGGTTCTACCGACATTAAATCATGATCTTTTCTATATCGTCTGCTCATCTCAACCTCGTGTTTATGAGAGAACATTCCAACTTGTTCTAGTCCCTGATGGGCACCCCAAATTATTAAGGGTATTTTATAGCGAACTGCTGTTTGGACAGGAAAAACTGTATGACCAGCTAATACATGCCAATAAACACTTCCTAATTCCCTTATAGTGGTTTGTGTGATTTTTTTAACATTGATGGGATTTACATTTTGTATGAGAATATCACAATTAAATTTGATACGAAGATTAGCTAAATTTCTTATTCCAAGTGGAGTGTTGAAATATTTATTATAGCATACTAAAAGCGGATTTAGTTCTAATATATTTTTTACAATGTGAACTATGTAGTAGTTGTCATTTGCTCCAGTGACAGGAATTATACAATCATAGTTTTTTTGTGATTTTGATTTGTAGTTTTTAACTATATTTTTAAGTTTATCTAATCTAAAATTCCAATCAAGTTTATCCTTTTCTTCATGGATTTTACAACCAGAACATAAACCTTGTTGATCAACTATCAAACCTAATGGATGACTTGTATCGTATAGACATCTTATGCAGGAATTAATCTTCGAAATCATAATAAGTATACCCTATTTTTAAATATTCATAATTTTCTTTTCTGATAAATGAACCCGATATACTTTTTTTATAAGTTTGAACCGCGTGTTCCTTGTAAGAAAAATAATTACCAACTGCTATCGCTGAAACATTTTTCATTTTTATAAGATTGTTAGCTGTTTTGGGAGAATTTATGCCACCAAAAAGTATAAAATTGATTTTTTTAAATGGATTAAAAGTTAAAATCTCTTTTCGAAAACTTTCTTTTAAAGATCCCTCTCTCTCCCAATCTATCAAAATTAATTCTGAAATTAAGTTATTTGATATTGTATTAATTAACTCTTGTGAAAACTCAATATTTTCTTTGTCTTTATAATTGTACCAGAAAAGACTTTTTCCTTTGACTGTTATTGGGATAGCTGCAATCAACGCTTGGCATCCTACAAACTCTGAAATCTCTCTTGCAACATTTTTATTTTTATGAAGAATGCTATCTATTACGACTCTATCTGCACCTTTTGATATTACTTCAATAGCATCATTTTTAGTTGCTATTCCTCCAGAATATATTAAAGGTGTAGTAACACCTGATTGTGCAATTTTTGAAATTAAACTTACATCAGGTCCATTTTCTCCCCTATCTACACAATTTATTAAAATTTCATCGACACCCCATCTATCTAAATTTTCTGCAATAATTTCTGGCTTCCCCATTGGAAGATAATTCTTATATCCAAAAGACTGAACTGCTAATCCATTTTTGATAGTTATACTTCCAATTACTCTTTTATTGATCATTTTTAATTTTCATCAAGTAGTTCTGAAAGAAGCTTAAGGCCATTTGTTTGACTTTTTTCAGGGTGGAACTGTATTCCCATTATGTTTCTATTCTTAATTATAGAAGGATATTTTTTTTCATTCTCATTGTTATAAAAAAGTACATCCTTGTCTCTGCCTTTTAATATATATTCATGATTAAAATAAAATTCCTTTTTATTAAACTTTTCTAGGTTCTTTAATTTTGAGTTTTGTTCAATTCGCATCCAACCAACTTGCAACCCTTCTGAAAAATAATTTACAGATCCTTCAATTAATCCTAGACCTTTTGTTTCTTTAAATTCGTAGGACTTTTCAGCTAGTAAATGCATTCCCAAGCAAATACCAATAATTTTTTTTCCTTCTTTAGCTGATCTCAAAATACCTTCAATTAATCCATTTTCTTTAATTTGATCCATTGCACGAGGAAATGCCCCTACACCCGGAATAATAATAATTCTATGTTCTAAAAAATCATTATCATTATTAATTAATTTTGATCTATGACCTACCAACTTTAGGCTTGATTGTAATGAAGCTATGTTTCCACATTTATAATTTACAATCCCAACCTTTAGTTCTCTAATCAAATTCCTTCACCAATTTTAAAAATCCTTTCTATTTTTTTGTCTGTTACTTTAAATAAATTTTTATTAGTACTATTAATTACAATTCTCCAAAATTTAGTTTCTGTAATGCCTATATATTCACAGAATGAAGAAATATAATCATCTGAACAGGAATCATCATATTGCTCAACCATTCTTATGCCTTCATCTCTTGTCATTGTTTTATTTCTAATAGCTTCATTCACATAATCTGTCACTCGCCCAAAACCATATTTATAATATTTTATTAACTGATTGAGCGTTACCCAATCCTCATCTAAAGCTGTTACCCCCCATAGATCTCCAGTTTTGGAAACAGTATCAGATCTTATATCTAACCCCAGACTTGTTGAATACTTTGCATTATTAACTAAAGACCAATCCCCTAAAAACCATCCTAAATAAACGATTTGAATTTTATGCTTATCAAATTCGTCTAAAGAGGGATATTGAAAAGGTATAAGAAATTTCTTTTCTGTAATAACATCTAATTGCCAATCCAGTTCTGCGCCTCCTAGAGTATTCATGTTTCTTAAATTATTACCGTCATAACCGTTTTTACCTAAAGTATTTAAATCACCTAATTGTAGACCTGGGTTTTCTCCCCAAAGAATTATAGGAATCTTATATTTAATAGCAATTTGAGGGACCGACGCAAACAAGGCTTGTTCAGATGCTTTCCCCCAATTAGCAAACCTTAGGAATGCCTCTTTTACTAATTTTTTCCAATTACCAGGAGCAGGAGCGCTAATTAAAACATCAAATCCTAAATTAATTAAGTTGGAAACATTATCAACACCAATCTTTGTAATTTGGTTAGGTGGATAAGATTGACACACTAGAAGAGGTTTTAGTTTAAATTTTTCCCTAAGCCACATTGCTTGCCTAGTGCTATCTTTTCCACCACTTACACCAATTATGCAATCAAAATATTGACCTGGTCGCTTTGGGTTTTTAGCTATTAAATCTAAAAGAATTTCATATCTTTCCTCCCAGTCTACATTTTGAAGTTGGTCGAAGTAATTACATGCAGGACAAACACCTTCCTCAGAAAATATTGTGTTTGGCCTAGTATCTGGTTGAAGACATTTCTTACAGTATTTCATGATAATGATTTTCAGATTAATTATAAAATTTATTAATAACTTCTTCTTTATTTGCTTTGTTTGCTTGTGACATTAAATAAAACAAAAGGAAAAAAATAAAACCACCATCAAAAATTAGAAGAAAGTCTGCTATGCTTTGAAAAAGACTCAAACATTGTATTAATATTAAAAATGTACCTACTATAGTTAATCTGTAATTCCCTAAGTAAAAAAAATCTGAAATCATTGAACAAACGATTTTAATATAAATCAAAGAAAATATTAAAGCAACACTGGCAGGAAACATATAAAGAAACGAGGCAATCAAACCAGGAGATGTTCCTTGATGCCAATCATCTATATCAGACAATGAATAGAAATTTAATTGAGATACTGAAGAAACTTCAGGTTTTGGCACTTCCCCAAGTTTAAAAATAGCATTAAGTCTATATAAAAAAGTTTGAAAGTTATAATATAATGGGTTTTCATAATCTTGAAGCCTCATATTTGCATATCCATCAAAAAACTGAGTGGTAGAATAATAATGAGAAGAAAACGCTTCCATTAGCCTATAAAACAACCAGGAAAAACCAAATATAATATCACCTTCATTACGTAATGAAAATCTCCCGTCCTCTTTTACGCTCTCACCCAACATAAGAGACAAATAAAATACAATAATTAAAATAAAAATTGCTGTAAATAAATAAAGCAATTTAATATTAATTATGGGTTCACTAATTTTAACTTTCAAAAACTTAGATGAAAAATTTGGAAAAATTGCAATCCCTATACACATGCCAGCAATTAGATAGTCACCAAAACCAGATGAACAAAAAAACCATGTCGCTAATATGATTAACAAAGCAATTTTTGTTTTAATTCCATTTATGTAGTTAGGATTTAGTATATAAGCAATCAACCAAAGTAACATTATTTGAATTACTACTTTTAGTATCATCACAATATATATCTTTCCACCCAACTGACTGATTTTTCCATCGTATCTATAAGTCCTAAATCCTTGATCAAAAATAAAAATTATTGAAAGAAATAGTAATAAAGATATTAAGGTTTTATTTGAATTTACAAACTTGAAAAGCTGGTTAAAAAAATATGAAAATCTTTATTTCAAAATTAAAGAAAGTAATAAAAAATAAAATAGAATAAAATAAAAATAAAAAAATATAAAAAAAACCATTTGAATTATCAGCATTATAATAAATGGAAAAATGATCTTCTTTTCTTAAAAAAAGATTATATAAAAAAGGTATTAACAAATATATGAATAAATAAAGATGAATAATAGAAAAACCAACTCTCATACCAAGAACTATTCTTTATTTATTATGAAATTGTTTTTATCTAACCCTTTATTAGTATATTTTTTTAACTTCCTATATAAAAATAAATATAAAATTATACAAAAAATTACAGCATAAATTACATAATTGAAAACACCATCAACATAAACTGTATATAATGCGGGGAAAGAGCCTATAAAAACGAGAAAAAAACCTATCAATGAATTTGAAAAATGGTTTCCAGATTTTGAAAAATGGTTTCGATAATTTAAAAGGCATAGGCTATGAAAATGAAGATTATCTGCTTCAAAAGGAGATTTTTTTAAAAATATTCTTCTCATAAAAGAGAATATAAGTTCACTCGCAGGATAAATAATTATTAAAAAAACTGCCCACGCTGAAACTTCTCCACTTCCTCCTTCAGTAATCCTTATACCAGACCATCCTATTACTAGACCCAAAAGATATGCTCCTGAGTCACCTAAAAATATTCTTCCTGTAAGAATATTTATAATCCAAAACCCAGTCGTTGATGCGCCAACTAACATTAGAAAAATAAAAATATCATACATTCCAGATGTTATTGCAAAGTACGATAGTGCAATCATAGAAGTAATACCCAAACCACTTGATAATCCATTTATGCCATCAATAAAATTCCAAGCATTTGCAATTGCTGTTAAGCCAATGACGGAAAATAGTATTGAAACATAAGGGTAAGAGAATAAAAAATTCAAGATAGCCAAATCTGCTTCAGACAAAACTGCACCTGCAACAAGCACAATCATAAAAGAAGAGACTATAGTTGCAGTCAATCTGAGTTTAATTGAGACTTTTGAAGTTATATCTTCAAGAAAACCAATAATATAGCAAGGCAACACACACAATAAAAACAAAATAAATGGGCTTTTATCTTCAAGCAAAAGGTTCCCAAATATGACTACAGATATTAGTATCGGCAAACTGCCAAATCTATAAGAAGTTTTTGTATTTATCTTCTGTATTTTATCTTCTTTATCTTTACCATACTTTCCAAAGAAATTTTTAGATGCCAAAAATATAATTACATAACATAAAATTAAAGTACATATTAAAGGAGTTATAAAAAGACTTGTATGATTTTCCATAGAAATAATTAATCCAAAATACTGTCTATCCCTGCAAGTGAAAGAGTAATTTGATAGATAACAGAAGAAATTGATGAAGCCCTTTCTACAGAACTAGCCAACCGAATCTTTCGAGGTATAACGATTGTACTGCCTGCTAAAATTTCAACAGAACCAGACCATAATCCATTTAATCTTTTGGCTTGCCCATTGGGCAAAATAACAAAAATCTTTTTCTTATCTGCTTGGTCTGTTAATCCTGCTGAACTATCAAGATAATCCGTAACATCATTTTTAGAATTCCAAAGAATAGAACCTGGGGTCATAACTTCTCCAACAACAGATACTGAGGTAGGTTTTTTAGGAATATAAATCTTATCACCATTTTTTATATAAATATTTTTTAAGACTTTTATATTATCAAAGTCACCCACCACTCGACCCAAAGGTGTATAATCTGCCGCTGCTTTTGAGAGCTCTTTTAACGCGACTATACTTGTTGGATCAAGACCACTTTTTGTTGTTGTTTCAAGAGCAGATATAATCCCTTTATCCAATTCTCTTTGTAATCTTAAAATAGATTTTTTCTCTCTTAACTGTTCCTCTTCTCTTGAAAAAACCAGCCCCTTAACATAGGCATTTTCTTTTAAACCTCCACTTTTTTTAATAAGATCAAAAATTGAATCACCGCGTTTAATCCTATATGAACCAGGTTGCCAAATTGAACCTTCAATGTTAGCAGTTCCATATTCAAAGTTATTTTCTAGGGCAGCAACTTTCAAAAAAGAACCGGGGTAAATTTTTTCTTTTTTTAATTTATTATTTTGTAAATTAATTTTCTCTTCCACATATTCAAAGCTTCCATTCTCTGTCAACTTGGTATGAAATAAACTTATATTAGCTTTATTCGCTAATTGGGTAAAACCTCCAGCAATATCAATAATTTTTGAAACTTGATAAAGGTCAGCAATTAAAAACTTACCGGGTCTTGAAACTTGGCCATCAATAACCAAATAATGTCTTTTTACTAATTCTTCAATTGAACCTGTTGTATCTAACCCATCAAATTTAATGGTTGATCTATAATTTTCAGGGTTATTTTTTAAATAAAGTTCTATAAGCTTATCAATTTCTTTTTCAGTATAAATTTTTATCTTATCACCTGGTTTCATTAAAATGTTTTGTTTGCCAAGAATTACTGATGAGGGTGAAAAAGCAAAGAACTTTTTTGAAGAAAGACTTGAGGGCAACCTTTCAATTGTAGCAAAATACAGATATGCTTCCTCATTTAAACTTTTTGATGAGCTTAATATATCAGCTAAGGAGAGATTCTTTGAGAATGAAATTTCTCGTGGTTTTAAAACCGCACCACTATAAAATATTTTTTCTTTATTTAAATTTCTTGGCAATATTAATATTGAACCTCCTGGTCCAACATTCCCTTTTTCTATATTGCTGTTTAAAGGATTTGAAACTTCAATATGATCCAAAGAAGCATTTGATTTTAAACCTCCTGCAAATTCTATTAGTTCTGACGTTTTTGTTTCCCCACCAATGGGGTATATCCCCGGCTTTACAATTTCTCCTTTGATTAGCACGCTCTTTACATTGATCAAATTAATTAAACTTGAGTTATAGTTTGTAGAGTTTTTTAGTGGGTTTTCCTTTTGAAAGTTTGAACCTGTTTCAGAAACAAGTTGTTTTTCATTAACTTTTTGATTTCCATCATTAAGATTGTTTTTATACTCTTCAAGCTTTTCATCTAATTCATTTACATTCAAAATAGAAGACAAAACCATACTATTTGAAGATTCACTATTATTTTTTAAAATTTCCAAAATTTCATTTTCTTTTTCTATATCAATATTTGAACTGTTGTCATATTTGTTATTTGCAATACTTTGACTAGATAAATCAGATTTAACAGGAATATGGTTTTTATTTAAATTTTCAATAAAATCTGTAATTTTTAAGATTTCTTCCTTATCGAAAATTGTAATTGTATCATCCGGAAATAAATTTATGTCAGTTTTGCTGCTTAAGATATTCTGGAGATTAAAGGTGACATAATATGAAAGTCCTGTATCTTTATTTATTCTATTTATTAAACCAAAAAATGGATACATGCTTTTTTTCAAAAATGAATTTTTTTTCAAAATTTTAGATAATGATATTCCTTCTTGAAACTTAATATTAACTGGAAACCTTACTGATCCCTGAACTTTCACAACATTAGAAATTACATCAATTATTTTTCCATCTGGCGAAATAGATAAATTTTTATCTTCAACACCAACATAATTTAACAAGCTTTTGTTATTTGAGTTTAGTTCTCCTAAGTAAATTCCAGGCTTTTTTATCTCCCCCCTAAAAATATATAAATAGTCAATTAGCTCGGCTAAAATCTCCGGGTTATCTAAAAAAATTTTAGGACAAGTTCTCTTAAGTTTATTAATATTTTCATTTTGACTTATATCATCATTTTCTTTTTGAATTTTATTTAAAACTAAATCATTTTGATTTTTTAATTCATCAACTTCCCATAATGATTTTTTTAATTGCATAGTTTGCAAAGCTGAAATTATACCATAGTAAGCTGTATCCCCTGAAGATCCTTTAGCTAAAATTCTCTGGGATAACCTCCTAACCGCCTCACAGGAAGAAGAAGATTTGTTTTGCGACGGATTAAATGCCTCCAAAACCCATGGGCTATTAATGAACTCAAGATCTTGCCATGAAAAAACAAAAATTTCATCTAAGTTTTTTAATAAATAATCTGATTTACCTTTGAAAATATCCCATAAATTTATAATATTAAATTCATAATCAAGAGTGTTATTATTTTGTGTTTTAATCAAAATTGCAAATGTATATGCATTTTTTTCTAATGAATTTAATGTGGGCAATAAATAAGATAGTTTTTTGTTTTGGCCTATTGGGAAAACTCCAGTGTTTAAAGCTGACCCGAATATTTCCACAGTTTCATTTTTATTTGATAGCTTTTGTGTTGCTATTATGATGTCACCATTTTGAATTAAGGTGCTTTTTTCAACAAATGAAATATTTTCATTAACTCTTTGTATTGATAATTTTTGATTATATGGCCCTGAATACCCCCCAGCTATATGTAAAACATCATCTAAGTTTGTTTCTTCTCCTAAAATTTCATAAATACCTGGCCTAGAAATGTTTCCTGTTAAGGCGACTGTCTCACCAATAGAGGGGATTGAAATAACTGCCCCATCATTCAAATTCAACGTTTTTGGATTACCAAGACCAAATATTAAATCGTAGTAGTCATAATAATATACTTCATTATTTTGAGTGATTTTAATTTTTCTTAATGAGCCATCTTTTTTTATTCCTCCAGCTTTAATTATAGCCTCATTAATACTAGAAAGACCGGCTATTTTATAATTTCCTGGATATCTAACCTGACCAGAAACAATAATTTGAATATTTCGAACTGCACCAATTGTAACATACGCTTCAGTTTCTAAAAATGTATTTTGTACGATTTTTTCAATATCAAGTTTCAACTGTTTATAGTTTTTACCATACACTGGAAGTGGAGGTGAAAACTCTAAATACAAATTTCCATCCCTAGAAACTTTTTGTCTATATGATTTATTTATACCCCCTTGCAAATATATATAAACCTCATCTCCTGGCCCTAAAACGTAATTATCCCCAATTGCTCCTAAAGAAGCAGAATTATAATTAGGTTCCAGTGAAAATTTGTCTCTGATAAAAATTTCATAGCCTTGAAGATTTAAGTTTTTTCCACTTCTCTTGGAATATGATTTTTCTAGTTCTGTTCTTCTTAACTTTTCTTTAATCTGCTTTTGGTTATAAAACTCTTGAAACCTAAGAAATTCTTCTTGCAAATGACTGTCAATAGGATTAATTAGCGGGTTTTGTATAGCTGAATTTTCAAATGTATCAAATGAATTAAAATCACTATCATTAGATCTAGAAAAATTTTGAAGGGTTTGTAACAATTGTTCAGATTGTGAATATGCTGCTTGAATGCCCAAAAATAAAACAACCATATTAATAAAAATAATTTTATTATATTTTGATTTTATGACTAAATTCATTGCAGAAAATTCCCATTTTTTATATGTCATTATTAATTATATTAGAAGTTCCAAACCTTCTTTCACGACTTAAATATGATGATATTGCATAATCAAGGTCTAACGGATTAAAATCTGGCCATAGTTTCTCTGAAATATAAATTTCAGAGTATGCAACCTGCCAAAGAAGAAAATTAGATATTCTTTGCTCTCCACTTGTTCTAATCAATAAGTCTATGTTACTAATATGAGAGGATTGTAAGTTCTGTTGAACTGTTTTTTCTGTTATTTCTTCTTTATATAATTCACCTCGGATAATTTTATCAACTATTTTTTTTGTTGAAAAAACAATATCTTGTTTGCCACCATATCCTAATGCAACACTTAATTTTAATCCTGTATTATTGAAGGTTATTTTTTCAGCCCTTTTTAACAAATTTCTAATACCATTTTTAACATTATGTTTATTTCCAATTGATTTAAAACAAATGTTTTGTTTGTTCAATTCTGCAATTTCTGACTTTAAATACCACTCAATCAAGTTCATAATTCCGCTAATTTCAAATGGATCTCTATTCCAATTTTCTGTTGAAAAAGCAAAAATATTTAATTCTTTAACCCCTATCTCACAACATCTTACAACTATTTTTTTTAATGATTTTACACCTGCTCTGTGGCCTGAAATTATTGGCAGGTTTCTATTTTTCGCCCACCTTCTATTTCCGTCCATTATTATACCAATTGTCTTAGGAAATCTGTTCATTTTAATCTTCTTAAGCGATATTTAATTTTATAAACTTTCTTTTTGAAAATATACTTCTAATAATATATAAGCGTATATTAGGTCTTCACTAAAACTTTATTTTAAAAATGAATAACATAAATCAAGACGATCTTTCAATTAATATTTTCGATTTGTTTAAAGCATTGTGGCAGGGAAAATATATAGTAATTCTTTTTGTTTTACTTTCAGTTATGTTAGCAAGTTTTTACCTACGTTTCTCTGAACCTCAATATACAGTTTATCTTCAAGTGGTGCCTGCAGAAAAAAAAGAGGGGAGTGCCACTAACAGTCTACTTCAATCTTATGGTGGGGTTGCAGAGTTAGTTGGTATATCAATGCCATCTTTTGGTGGCAATGGTAATTTTGAACATTTTAAGGAAATCTTTAAGTCAAGATCAGTTTATGAAAAATTAGTAAACGATTATGAATTGATGAAAGTTTTGTTTGGTGAAGAATGGGATAAAAAGCTAAATAATACGTGGAAACCAAATCCCCCCAAAACATCAGATAAAATTAAAAATTTTATAAAATATACTTTAGGAATTAGGTCTTATCCAAAAACACCTCCTGGGATTGAAGAAGTTGAAAGAATTTTTAATAATATGGTATCAATTTCTACAGATAGAAAAGGAATAATTACAACGCTTTCTATAGAAATTTCAGATCCAGGTCTTGGCAAAAAAATAATTAAGGAAATGCATAAAGCAGCTGATGATATCCTTAGGCATCGAAGTGCAATTCAAACAGAAGTTTATATTGAATACATTAATAAAAAAATCTCTGAATCTCAATTAAAAGAACACCGGCAGGCATTAATTAAAACTCTTTCTGAGCAACAAAAAATTCTTATGATGTCAAATGCTGGTAATTTCTTTGCTGCTGAACCCTTTAGTTCTATAGTGTCTTCATCTACACCAACATTTCCTTATCCAAAGACTGTTTTAGTTCTCTTTTCTTCTTCAGGATTTTTATTTGGGTGTATTTTTGTAATAATTTATAGCTTTACTAAAAAACAATTTTTTGATCGTCAAAATTAGTAGCAAACTCTAATGCGTATTTTATTAAAGATAAATTATCTTTTGCTATGCTTTTGTTTTCTGAATTATCTTTTGCTATGCTTTTGTTTTCTGAATTATCTAATTTATTTTCAGTAACTTTTGTTTTAGAGATAATAGAACTAATATCAAAATTTTTTAAAGGTTCAAAATCGGATTCTTTTTTATTGCTTTCAAAGTTATTAAATAAGCCAATATTGATACTTATTTCATTATATTTTGTTTTTTCTAAGTTAGACCGAGAAAATAAACCATAATCAGTCTCAATACCCATTAAATGATCTGATGTCATTAAACCGTCAAAACTTAAATAGAATTTATCTCTAAACTTCCTTAAAAGCTTGATCTCAAGAGCAATATTTTTTCCAGTTTCTGAATAAGGATGTTTTTTATTTTTATTGTTAAAATAACCTAGTAGATAAGTTGATAAACCCACTCCAAATGACCAACTATCATTTATTAAAAAAGCTTGGTTATATTTTATTTTTAATGCATTTTCTATCAAAGGTTCTTGCTGGGGAAAATAGGATATATAACTTTTAGGATAATTAGCTAAATTATTTCCAAATTTAATATCATAGTTTATTTTTTTTGAAGATAACCCATATTGAAATGTCTGTTTTTTCTTCCATGAAGTTTTTTGTTTTCGAACACCAATCTCAAATCCTATCGAGTCAACATTATACCCTATTGTTTTCTCATGATCTTCAGGAAGATTAGATTGGATAAACACTTTATTATTTTTATCACATTTTAATTTGCTAACTCCGACAATATTATTATCAAACTCTAAACATTGGAAAGAAGATTTATTACTCTTTAAATAATCAAACTTAAAGTACAGTTTGGTATTTTTACTATTTAATAATGTAAAATCTGGCAAGTAAAGAAGTGTTAAATTTTTTAATGAAAGATTAGAAAGTTCTGGTTGGGGAATTTTTTTATAGTTGTATTCAAAATCAGATAATTGAAAGCCTAAATTTAAAGGTTCAGTGTATAAAAAACCAATTTTAGAAAATTGTTTCTCAAACCCACTAATCGTATTATAAGTGTTATTATAATCACTATCAAAAATACTTGCTTTTCCAAAGTTAAAACTAGCCTCAATAAAATTGATATTGTTTTCTATTGGCATTAAATCAGAGCTGTTTAATATATCAGAGTAGCTTTTTGAATTTATAAAGAATAAAAACCAAATTGAAATTAGAATAACAGTCCTAAACATTATTCAGTTTTTTACTTTCGTAACTTTTATAAATATTTTAGGATATATCAAATATTGCTCTGATTTAACAATTGTGCCATCATCGTTTACCCAATAATAATTATCATAATCACCTTTCTTTGATGAGCATCTCTGTTTTACCTTATTAAGTAAAATTTTATTCTCTAAAATTAATACGTTTTCCTTTGATGAAAATTTATTTTTACATTTTACTTTAATATTTTCAAATTGAAAATCAGGTGTTATAAAAGAATAATTGATAACATCCTCTAAGGGCCAGTTTACTATTTTAGTTAAAGTTGTTAAAGGACTATTTTCATTTGCCTTAGCTGAAATTAAATAGGCATTAAATCCATTTGTTTTAGTCACTAATGCTCCTTGCATAGTCAAAGACTGTCCTGATCCAGAAGTATAGTTAAAATAGTTTTCTCTTTGTGTCATTGGTAACAACAGCATTTGCTTTATAATGTTATCTGTTTCAACTAAAATTATCGGATAGTTAAAGTCTTTAAGCATATCAGTGGTAACAATTTTTTTCTCTATGTTTTTTTCTGCATTAATATAATAGCCTAATACTTCTTTAGTTTTTGAAAAGTTACTATTCCCTTCCTTAGTTATTGAAAGATTACTATTTCCAGAACAATTAACAAAAAGGCAAAGTATCGAAAAGTATAACGCAAGTTTTTTCATCTCCAAAGCATTGCCCAACTTTTATTTAGGTTATTTTTTGTTCGACTTTCAAGCATCCCATAAAGTCTCCCCTCCATTTTCACTCTTGACCCTCCATCGCCTTGTATGGGACGTATTTCCTCATATAAGAAAGATCTAGTATTGTAAGGAATGATTGAGTTGAAAGGTAACTTTAAAAAAATTCCTTTATCAAAACTACCTTCACCAAATTCTGAAAAGGAAGCATCTGTCAATGTAAAAAACCCACCAATATTCCAGCCATTTGGAAACCTTCTTGAAACAGTTAAGGTTCCGCCTTTGTCACCAGCTAAATATTGCCCAATATCTACTTGAGCAAAGTAATTTTTGTATCCTGTATCCCAATATCCCGAAACATGGCCATTTACCTTGGATAAACCTTTTACGTCTCTATGCCCAAGTAATTGCTTAAATTCTCTTGCTTTTACGTAATTTACTTCAGCTCCAATTGCAAATTTATTAGAATCGTTGAAACTTAATATTTCAGTTGAAAGTCCTGAATACATAGATTCTAAATATCCAAGCGTAAATCTACCATATGTTCTATTATTTAATTTATAATATGATGAAGCTGTTAAATCCCTAATTCTTGTTTCTTGAACATTTAAATATTTTTTGAGTTCCGTTCGCACATGAGGAAGTTGTCCCTTTTCCCCTCTCCATATTTCATCAAAGGTTGAAACCATAGATTTTTCAGTAGTGCTTCTTAATAAAAAGCCAGGTTTAACTATATAGTTTAAGTATAGTCTTGGACCAAAATCATAATAAACTGGGTTATTCGGGTCAAAAAGATGAAGTCTATAGTATGGTCTCAGTAGCCAAGAAAATTTTCCTTGATCATTAAAATAGTTTAAATTTTCAATTTGTTTAGGAGCATTATTAATCTTAGTAATTTTTTTTGTTAGAATTTCAGAATTTGGTGCATCAATTATCATTGAAACATCATGTCTATTTAACGAAATTTGAGTTATAGGTATACCAAGTTCAGATATAATCACTGTAAAGGTTGAAATGTCTATAGGAATAAATTTACTTAATGCTCTCAATGTTCTTCCGATTGACTGAGCATCAGATTGATAGTGATTATTTGCTATAACGATTATAGCCTCATCTTTCTTTTCTCCATATGAAACTGTTCTAATGCTATACTTCAATAAATCTTCAATCAATTTATCTCGATAAACATTGTTTTGATGGATATTAGGCAATGGAAGTGAATAAAAAGGCTCGGGTGCATCCTCTAAATAATCTCCAGTACCATAAGAAAGAGGATTGGCTGAAAAGTTGATTTGGATTCCTGCAGAATTTCCATGAACCCAATATGCTCCAAGATTAATTCCCTCTGAAATTTTATATTTGGCACTATAATTGATTGAAGATATAGGTAATTTATCAGTATAATCTGCCATTTCTTTATAGTTATCTGAAGCGATTTCAGCTCCTAAAATTATATTTTTTAGATTTGTTTTATATTCTATACCTCCAAAAACTCCTATATTTCCTCTAAATAAATGATCTAAGCTTATTTGACCACCCTCTAGTCCACCTCTATGAACCCTATTCCCACTGTTTCCAATAATATGTTTACTTCCATACCTTCCCCAACCTAATCCTACCGTATATCTTATTTTTTGTTTAAAGTCTTTAGAAGCGACTATGTATTCCGAAGCATTTCTACCTGTGCCTGCTATGTCGTTTATTCCAACAGTTAAAGAAGGCAAAAACAATTTTTCATTTGATAGGTTAAATCTTAGATCTATACTTCGATCCCATGTTGTATAGCCGGTACTCCCATAATATAAAATATTTTTATCCCCCATTCCTTCATAGTTAAACTTAATAAATGCATTTGGTATCGCTTGAAATGATAATGAATTTTTTAAATATGGACCAAATTTTGATGATGAAAAAGTTAACTGACCATCATCAAATGAACCAGAGATAGGCACCTCCACAATACCAGGTGAACCATCTAAATTACTTTTAACAGTTATTTCACTGCATAGTGAAATTGAATGATTGTATAAAATTAATAAAAAAAGGAGACAAAGTTTATACTTTATCTCCTTATGTAACCGATTAGTAAAATACAATTATATACAGCTATGTGCTACTATTTAACCTATGTTGAGGTAGTTGTTGTAGTCGTAGTTGTTGTTGAAGATGCTGCAGCAGCAGAATCTTCCTGAACAGCCACCGCAACTACTGCAATTGCCGCAACTGCAACTGCAATACCAGCAATTCCTAATCCTGCCAAGCCGGCTGCCGCACTTGCAGCTGCACTTCCTGCTGCTGCTCCAGCGCTTGCTCCAGCACTGCCACCAGCCGCTGATCCCGCTGATCCACTTGCTGACCCACTTGCTGACGAACTAGAACTACTTGATGAACTTTGTGCCCACGCTGCTTGTGCACTGAACAGCATAATCGCACATATTATTGAAATAATTTTTTTCATATCTTTAACCCCGGGGAGTATTATTAAAATTTAAATATTAGAATCATTTTTCATACAAAAACAAATTCATGTCAATATTTATATTTATCTTAGCAATTTTAATTCCAACTCAACAAACAACACTGTTGCTATTATGCAACATATGGTCAAACTCTAATTACTGTTGATAATTTAACTCTTGCCTGACCATAGACCTCAAAATATCGATTGGGACAATTGTTCCATTCAAGTTTGTGTGCCAGAATGTCCATCCGTTGCATGCTGGAAGGCCTTGAACTTCAGCACCCACAGAGTGAATTGATCCTTTTGATTTATCTGAAATAACACTTCCATCAATTCTGACTTTTGCAAACCACCTTTTTCGACCATCAAACAATATCTCCCCTGGATTCAACATTCCTCTTTCAAGTAAAGTGCCAAATGGTATTCTTTTCTCTTCCTTTTTAGATTTTGTAACCCCAATACTATCAATGCATAACTCATTTATATTTTCGATTCGCTTGTTTGCTTCTTTAATATACCTATCTTCTTTTTCTATTCCTATCCAGTTTCTTGAAAGCTTCTTAGCTACAGCTGCTGTAGATCCAGATCCCAAAAAGGGGTCTAAAACCAAATCTCCTGGCTTTGTGCTAGATAAGATGACTCTTGATAAAAGAGCTTCTGGTTTTTGTGTGGAATGGAGCTTTATTCCATCAACTTTAACTCTTTCATTACCTGAACAAATTGGTATATTCCAATCAGATCGCATTTGTGTGTCACCATTAAGACTTTTCATGGCATCATAATTGAAAGTAAACTTTGATTTTTCTGTTTTTGATGCCCAAATTAAAGTCTCATGAGCGTTAGTAAATCTTGTGCCTTTAAAATTGGGCATTGGATTTGATTTTCTCCAAATAACATCATTAAGAATCCAATAGCCTAAATCTTGAAGCTTGGTACCTACTCTATAAATATTGTGGTAACTTCCTATAACCCAAATTGTTCCATTTGGCTTAAGAACTCTTTTACATTCTTTGAGCCATTTAAATGTAAAGTTATCATAATTCTCAAATGACGAAAATTTATCCCAATCATCATTAACAGCGCTTACTTTAGAACTGTCCGGACGAAGCAATTCTTTTTTTAATTGTAAGTTATATGGGGGATCAGCAAAAATTAAATCTATACTTTCACCAGGAAAGGTTTTTAATACTTCTATGCAGTCACCTTGGAAAACTCTGTTTATTTCCATAATATAAACTATAAATTTGTTGTTAATATCCTGTTTATAGAATCAAAAAAGCACACAAAGTCAATGACTTAAAGTTATTTTAATTTTTTATACTATATATTGTTGTTTAAAAAAATTTCTGATCTATATTTGGTATTTTTAATTCTCTTGAAAATTTCTCAATGGCTTAAATGTCATCCTGTGTTGTGGTGTCGGACCAAGTTTAATTAAGTTTGTCCTGTGAAATTTTGTTCCATAACCCATATTTGAAGAAAACCCATATCCAGGATAAGATTTATCAATTTGTTCCATTAATTTGTCTCTTGTTTGTTTAGCGTAAATAGATGCTGCCGCTATACTAGGGGATTTACCATCTCCACCTTTGATTAATTTGATTTCAGCATCAAATTTATTTTGAAAATCAGGCATGATTGAACCATCAATTAAAATGGTTGATAATTTTTTTTTGTTAAGCTTCTTAATGAGATTTTTTATAGCTCTTTCCATTGACAAAAATGTAGCTGAAAGAATTCCTTTTTGGTCAATTTCAAAATTAGACGCTTCCCCAATTCCAAATAAAGTAGTTGGCTCTAAAGATACTAAAATCTCATTACGAATTTCGGGTGAAAGTTTTTTTGAATCATTTAATTTTTTATGTAATGGCTTTTCTAAGTCTAACATTGCAGCACCAGCCATTACCGGGCCAACCCAAGAACCTCTTCCAACTTCATCTACGCCAATAAGTGGATATGAATAATTTATGTCAAAATTTGAATCAATCAATTAATTCTTACCAGATCTGCCAAGATCGTTTTCTAGCAACCTTGGCATAATTTCTACAAAATTACACGGCTTGTGCCTATAATCAAACTGGTGAACTAAAATATCATCCCAAGCATCTTTGCATGCAGAAGGGCTGCCAGGTAAAACGAAAATATATGTTCCATTTGCAACGCCTGCCACTGCCCTTGATTGGAGTGTTGATGTTCCAATTTTTTTAAATGAAAGTTGCCTAAACAACTCTCCAAAACCCTCAATTTCTTTATCAAAAATTTCTCTAAAAGCCTCTGGTGATACATCCCTACCGGTAAGTCCTGTTCCCCCTGTAGATAGAATGACCTCAATACTTGGATTATCTATCCATGCTTTGGAAACATTTTGGATGTCAATAATTTCATCTCGAACAATTTTTCTATCGAACAATTTATGACCACTTTCAATTATTTTTTTCTCTAAAAGGTTTCCTGATTTGTCGTCCTTAAATGATCTGCTATCAGAAATTGTTAGTACTGAAATTGATACTTGAATAAATTCTCTATTAGTCATTTAAAAACTTTACCTTGATTGAATTATCCAATTTCCTGAACCTAAATTCTCTAATTCATTTTCATTATACGCAAACTTTTCATTATAAACATATAAATTTTTTAATACCTCTTTAATATAGTTTCTGGTTTCACGTGATGGCAATGTTTCAATTAATAATAGTGGGTCGTTATTAAAATTTGTTTTTTTAAGCCATTTATTTAAATTACCAGGTCCACCATTATATGCTGCAAGTAGTTTAATTAAGTCATTATCGATTAAAGGTTCTTTCATTAAATGACTGATATATTTTTCTCCTATTTTTAGGTTTTCTTCTGGTATTAGAAGATCGTGTCTAAGCTTCCCTCTATAGTTTTTATTTTTCATAATAAATGCAGCAGTTGAAGGTAAAATTTGCATTAGGCCTTGAGCGCTTGCTGGAGACTTGCCTCTTTGGTCAAATCTTGATTCTTGTCTAATAATAGACATTACCAATGGAAAATTTTTCTGTTTAATTTTGTTTGTTAAAAAAAGCTCTGGATATAAAGCACCGTACCATTTCTTTCCTGTTTCAACCCTTTGAATGTCTGCCAACCTATATGATAGTGATGGCATGCCATGCATACTAGCAAGTGTCATAAGTTCCAGATGATAATCGACTGGAATGGCAGGATAAAGTTTTCTAAACTCTCTATCAGCATGCCAATACTCTTTTGCTTGCAAAAGAGCAAAACCTCTTTGGCCTCCTTTTTGATTTGAAAGCCACAAAATAAAGTTTTTTGATATTTTAGGTGTTTCAAAATTATAATTATGGCTATAACCCAAAACGCTTATAGATAACTGCCCATAAAATGTATCAGGGAATTTTGATGCTATTTTTATATATTCCAGTGCATTTTCTGAGTTTTCATAATTAAATTCAACCCTTGATGCCCAATAAGCGCCCTGAGAACGAACAGAATCTTTAGCCGTTTTTAAATTGGCTAAATTAGAAAAAAACAGTCTTGCTCGCTTTAAATCCCCCCTTCTCCAGCTAGCTAAACCTGCAGTAAGCCAAGCACTATCATTTTGACCTGCAGATAAAACCAAAGCTTTAGATGCCTCTCTTACCGCTTCATAGTCCTTATTAAAAATAAAGTATGCATTTGCTATTTCCCAATGTAATTGACTCTCTTCACTGTCAGTTAAAACTTTTCTGGAACTGTTTTTATTTAAAACATCCAATGCACCTGATGGCCAAGCTCTTCTGATATACTTTCTTATAGTGTAAGCAATTTTTCTAGTTAAAGATGGCGCAGATCTGCCAGAATAAGAAGCTGGTATTCTCGGCCTCAGAGTAACAAAATTTGCATTTCCAAAACCACTTAAATAGCCTCCTGATGGTTTTTTTGCTTGTTTAGATGATTTGGGTTTTTTCCGATTTGATAACCAAAAAATTCTACTAGCTGAAGGATGATCGGAATACCTATCTAGCCACGTTTTTAATTCTGAAAATTTAGAGATATATGCTGTTGGATGCAAATATCTTTGCGCCTTAACTCTTCCTAGCAAAATTTTGTTTTCTAACTTATCAACAAGACTGTCGGCTAATTTAAATTTTCCATCTTTCTGTAGAGAAAAAATTTCAGTGTATAATTTTAAATCTTTTTCATTTAATGGTTTTGGTAATTCAGTTTCATTTCCATAGACCGCTAATGAAAGCAATGTAAGTGGCAAGGCAATAATTAAGATCATTTTCTTCATAACTATATTGGATATAAAAATTAAACTAATCGTTTAGTTTGGAGCGTATATGTTTTAAGTCTTCCCATGCTAGTTTTTTTTGATTGGGCGCTCTTAATAAATACGCTGGATGAAGTGTGGCGATTATTGGAATAGTTTTACCAGAACTTAATTTAAACTCTTTCCATTCTCCTCTATGCCTCAAAATACCGCCTTCAATACTCAAAACAGCTTTTGCAGCTGAACCTCCTACAGCAACTATAATTTTAGGCATCACAATTTCAATGTGTTTGATTAAAAAGGGTTTCATTATTTTAATTTCGTTATCTGAAGGAGTTCTGTTACCAGGCGGCCTCCAAGGTATAACATTTGTTATGTATACACTTTCTCTATTAAGATTTATTGCATTTAACATTTTATCTAATAATTGTCCGCTGGCTCCACAAAAAGGTTTTCCTTGTCGGTCTTCTTCAGCTCCTGGGGCCTCCCCAATGAGCATAAGCTTTGAATTAGGATTGCCATCTGAAAAAACTAATTGGGTAGCTGTTTTCTTTAATTCACAGCCATTAAAATTTTGCATTGCATTTTTAAGCTGATCCAAAGTATTGCATTCTTCAATTTTTTTCTGAATTTTTTCATTGTTATTATTTTCAATGGTTATATCAGAAGGCTTAAGTTTAGGTGGCATTTCAGGTATGTTTTTTAATTCAAGATCGACCTTGTTTTCAATTTTTTCACTTGTTGGTTTATTGATTTTATTATCCACCATTGCATCTGCACCCATTTTTATTTGCCATTCTAAACTAGCAGTTAATTCCTTAATGTTTTTTAATTCAAATTCCATATGGTTTTAAAATACTAATTGGATTATGGTTTTTATACTATTGTGATTTATTTATAATTGTATTTTTATAAAAATAAATTAAATATTTATTTAATCAATTCTTAATTCATTGGAGAAAACAATGGAACGTGAATATATGAAATATGACGTGGTTATTGTTGGGGGGGGTCCCGCAGGCTTAAGCTCAGCAATAAAACTAAAGCAGCTTTCCCAAGAAGAAAATATTGATGTTTCTGTATGTGTTTTAGAAAAAGGATCAGAAATTGGATCTCATATATTATCTGGAAACATTCTAGATCCTTCAGCGTTAAATGAATTATTTCCAAATTGGAAAAGTCTTAATGCTCCTTTGAATGTTCCAGTTGTCGAAGATAAGTTTCTCGTGCTTACAAAAAACAATTCATTTAAAATCCCTAATTTCTTGTTGCCACCACTTATGAGTAATCATGGAAATTATGCTATAAGCTTAGGAAATCTGTGCAGATGGCTAGCTACTCAAGCTGAAAGCATGGGTGTGGAAATATATCCTGGATTTTCCGCATCTGAAATTCTCTATGATGATAATGGGGTGGTGAAAGGCGTAATTACAGGTGATATGGGTGTTGGAAAAGATGGCAAACCAACCGATAGGTATGAGCCTGGAATGGAATTAAGAGGAAGATATACTTTTTTTGCTGAGGGTGTAAGAGGAAACCTTTCTAAAAAATTAATTGATCACTTTTCTTTAAATAAAGATAGCTGTCCTCAAAAATATGCTATTGGAATTAAAGAGTTATGGGAAATCGACCCGAAAAATCATAGGCCTGGTTTGGTTTTACATACCCAAGGTTGGCCTCTCGGCAAGGGTTCGTCTGGCGGTTCTTGGATGTATCACCTTGATAACAACCAAGTGTCAGTTGGTTTCGTTGTTAACTTGGATTATAAAAACCCATTCTTGTCTCCATATGAAGAATTTCAAAGGTTTAAATTACATCCTTCAATCAAACCTTATTTTGAAAACGGTAAAAGACTTTCATATGGCGCTCGTGCGATTAATGAAGGCGGTCTCCAATCTGTCCCTAAGTTGGCTTTTCCAGGTGGTTGCCTAGTTGGTTGTTCTGCTGGATTTGTAAATGTCCCAAGAATTAAGGGAACGCATAATGCTATGAAAACAGGTATGCTTGCTGCTGAAAACGCCTTTAAGGAGCTTGTTAAAACTGAAGAGGTTCGATCCAATTTATTATCTGATTATGAAAACTCTTGGAAGAAAAGTAGTGTATGGAAAGATTTATGGAAAGTAAGAAATGTTAAACCAAGTTTAAAATGGGGAATAATATTAGGAAACATTCATTCAGGTATAAATATGTGGTTTAATGATATTGGTCTTGGGTTTTTAGTTCCATATACAATGAAACATAAAGAACCTGATCATTTGTCTTTAGACAAAGCTAAAGATTCATTTAAAATTGATTATCCCAAACCTGACAAAAAAATTACTTTTAATAGAACGGATTCTGTTTTTCTTGCTGGTATAAATCACGATGACAATCAACCTGTTCACCTGGTTTTAAATGATGTTAAAATTCCAATAAATTATAATCTTAAAGAATTTGATGCACCTGAACAAAGATATTGTCCAGCTGGAGTTTACGAAATAGTTGATAATGATAATAGTAAAACAAAATCTTTACATATTAATGCTCAGAATTGTGTTCATTGTAAATCTTGTGATATAAAAGATCCTTCACAAAACATTAACTGGGTAACACCAGAAGGTGGCAGCGGGCCAAACTATCCAAACATGTAAAGCGTTATGAAAATTTAAATTAAGGTGGAAAAAATTAAACATTTTAAAATATATGTTTTTGTTTTATTTTCTTTAGGTGTTTTATCAATTGAAAATAAAGCCCTTACAAATGAAAAACTAAAAGATCAAAATATTGTTGCCAAAGATAAGTCATCCCCCCCTTTATATGTTGGAAATTATTTATCTAGTATTTTTGCATTTAAAACCGGTGACTTTACAAATGCATTTCACCATTCACAGTTAGCACTTAATTCTAAAAATGATAGCTTTGAATTGTTGGATGGTGCTTTTAACTCTAATATATATTTTGGAAACGTAAAAAATGCTCTTGAAATAATATCAAAACTTGAACTTCTCTCAGATGATTTAGACCAAAAGTTTTTATACCCAACCATAGCTGAAGAGATTAGGCGTGGTGACTTGGATGGAGCATTTGAGGTTTCACAGCTCCTAGGACTAGAAAACCATAATGTGTTTTTAAAAGAAATTTTAAGTGCTTGGAATGCTGCTTTCTTGGGTCAAAAAGGAAACTCTTTATCACAATTAGATTCTTATTCAAAAGAAAATACTAATTCTTTTGAAATTTCTTATTATTTAAAAATTCATGCTTTATTAGTTTCTTCATACTTTAATGACCAATTAGAAATCGAAAACAGGTATAAAGAAATAATACATGACTTGGATAACATTCCACCAAGGTATTATCTTTTTATAGCGAAAGTTGTGTATGACAAAATTGACCAAGATATAGCTAAAAACTTTTTATTAAAAAATCTCCCTCAAAACCTAGATTTTGAAGTTTATATAGACCTTCTAAAAGATGATTCTCAAATAAACCAATTTAGTTTATTGGCTAATGTTTTTTTTGAAATGGGATATATTGTAGCAAGATCAGAAGGTCTGTTTAACTCAATACCATTTTTTTGGTATTCGCTTTATATTAATGAAAAAAATACTGAAGCAAGATTAATTCTTTCATCGTTTTATTCTAATATGAACCAAAAGAAATTCGCACTCAAATTGCTTGATGACAACCCTCATAAATCACCGTCTTGGATAATTTTAAATTTTGAAAAATCATATCTTTATGAAGAAATGAATAACGTTGACTTAGCTATTTCATTGCTTGAAAAGTTTAAAAAGGACGAGCGATTTAGAACAAAAGCACTTCTAAGAATTTCAAATATTTATAGAAGAAATGAAAATTATCAACGTTCTTTGAACACTCTGAAACTTATTCAAATAAAAGAAAATACCCCCCCAGAAATCTATTACTATAAATCTCTAAATTATGTTATGCTAAAAGATTGGGAAAGTGCGATAAAGTCATTTGGTGTCCTGTTGGAAAAATACCCTGAAAATCCTGAGGTTTTAAATTTTGTTGGATATACATTAGTTGATAGAAATGTTCGACTTAAAGAGGGAATAGATTTAATCAAAAAAGCTGTTTCTGATGAACCTCAAAACGGTTTTTATTTAGACTCATTAGGATGGGCATATTTTAAATTAGGTGAAATTGATAAAGCTATTATTTATTTGGAAAGATCTGTTGAACTAGAACCACAAGAGATGGAAATAACCGACCATTTGGGTGACGCATATTGGGAAGTAAAGAGATATAAAGAAGCTGAGTTGGTTTGGAAAAGGGCACTTACACTAAGTGGAAATAGAGATATATACGAAAGAATAGAATTGAAATTAAACAAATACTTTAAAAATGAAAAATAAAGCTCAAGAGATTGTCTCTCCTGCAAAATTAAATTTATCTTTAAAGGTTTTGAAAAAACTTTCAAATGGTTATCATTTGTTATCATCTCATGTAATATTTATTAATTTGTTTGATAGAATTTTTATTAAAAAGTCTAATGCAAATAAAGTTAAAATAATTGGTGCATATAAGGATACTCTTTTAAAAAATGGTGGAGATTTATTAATCCACAAAACCCTTAAATCATTTCAATCAAATGGGTTCACAAAAGATAATTTTAATGTATTACTAGAAAAAAACATCCCTATTTCTGCTGGCCTTGGAGGCGGTTCATCAAATAGTGCAAGCATAATTAGATACTTTATGTCTATTGGTATGAAAAACAAGGTTAGTGATGTTATTGAATTGTCAAAATCTTTTGGTGCTGATGTTCCTGCCTGCTTGTATTCAAAGCCATTGTTAATGGAAGGAATTGGTGAAAAATTGAGTTTTATACATTGTAATAAAAAATTAAATTTAGGAATAGCGGTTATCAATCCAAAAATTCAATTGTCAACAAAAGATGTTTTTAAAAATTTTATTGTTAATAAGAATAAAATTCAAAATGATATTAGGTTTCTTAAAATCAGTAGCCTTAAAACTTTTTCTGTTATTTCAAACATTGGAAATGATTTAAAAGATCCAGCTCTAAAAATAGTTCCTGAAATAAAATCAATTTTAATAAAATTAAATAAAAATAAATTGTGTATTGGAAGCGGGATGTCTGGATCAGGGCCAACATGTTATGGTTTATTTAAGTCAGTGACCGATGCAAAAACTTTTGAATTAGAATTAAAAAAATTATCTTCTTTTCAAAATTTTTGGATTTGGTCTGGAGGCATGTTTCGTCAATCAAATAACAAAATGTTTTTGCCTATAGACTGAAAAATCTGCTATATGATTTATAGAACCTATATTTTTTGTTATGTATAATTTTCTTTTATCTCAAAAATTTTCTAATGGCTTCAAAACAAGAGGTTTTGGGTTTTTTGGTGTAGTGGTCATTTTAGTTTTAACCTTTGTAATTGGTTGTTTAGCCTTCAAAGCGAGATATGACCAATGGAAAGTTTGGAATTTTAATAAAAACATCACTTTCTTTCAAGATAGTCCTGTTCTATCAACGGCTGACGGACCTTATTTTGTTCATTTGGCTAAAACTTTAGATCAAAATCAATCTATTGCATCGCATACTGAAAAGAGGTTCTTTCCTGAATTTGATAAAGAGTTTAGAAGTGTTAACGATCAAGAAACCTCTAAAGATCCGAGTTTTTTTGAATTACCTTTATTGCCTTACATTATCAAATCATTATCTAAATTGTATAATAATGATTATCTTTTGGCGTCAAATCTTTTGATACCTATTTCAGCTTTTTTAACTGCAGTTTTTATCTTCTCACTTTTTTTTGCTTTAGGATTTGGTTTTGAAGGAGTGATTGCAGCAATAGGCGCTTCATTATCACAGTCTTTACTAATTAGAACTTCTATTGGAAGAGTTGATACAGATTTACTCAATGTTGGTTTTTTTTATTCTATACTAGCTTTAATTGCTGCATCATTCAGAACTGATAATCAAAAATTGAGTTTTGTTTTTATCTCTTTATCAGGATTTATGAATTTACTTTTTACTTTTTGGTATCAGCAACCTGGTTTCTTTTTTCCATTTCTTATAACTATTGTTATCTTGCAAATTGCTCACAAGATGAAGCTCAAAGATTCAATATACCAAATTATACTTTTCTCAATTTTCAGTGGTCCCTTTTTTGTTTTGAAAAGTTATACAAATTTTTCAGCGTTCATCTCAAAATTTTTTAGTTTTAATAATGTTAATGTTGATAATAATACCTTGATATTTCCTGATACTTTCCAAACAATTACAGAACTTCAAAGACCTGATATTATTGAATATTTAAAAACTGTTTTAGGACAAGGAAATGAATGGGTGGGTGTGGTTGGCATAATAGGTTTGTTGTTTTTTATACTTTTTAATTTTAAGTCTTCCATCGTTATGTTGCCTGCTTTTGCTTTTTTGATAATTAGCATATTAGTAGGTAAAAGATTTACGATGTTTGCCTTGCCTATATATTGGTTTGGGATTGCATATTTGTTTATAAGTTTATCATATGTTTTAATTAGCTATATTAAACTCTTCAAGACAATAGAAAACCAAGTTAAGATATTTATGTCTTCATGTATATGTATAGGCTTAATTATACTTATATCGAACATTTCGATTTCTTCGTGTAAAAATAATTCCTTTTTTAATTGTAACCCAAAATATATTCCAATGCCCTCTTTTTCAGGTGAGATTACAAAAGGGTTTCACTCACTCCAATCTAACAATTTTGATCAATCATCTATTGTCATTACTTGGTGGGATTACGGGTATTGGCTGAATTTTTTTTCTGGATTGTCATCAGTTCATGATGGAGGAACACAAAGATCAGCAAAAACATATTTAGTTGCAAACTCATTGACTTCATCAAATCAAAAAAAATCTTATGATATAATGAACTATGTGGTTTCTTCAAATTTGAAACAGGTTTTAAATGATTCTAAAAAAGGCGCAACGTTTTTTGAAAATCGTATTTCTCAATCTCACCCTATAAATAGACCTGTACTATTGATTTTAACTAAAGATATGGTGGGTTGGTGGTCTTCCATTACACACCTAGGTAATTGGGATGTGGTTAATGGACGCCAAAAAGATAAGGCTTCATTTGAAAGAATTGATTGTAAAATAACATCTCAATCACAAATGATTTGTGGGGATACCATTCTAGATATAGACAATGGTACTACCAACAATGGTAATCAATTAGATAATCTTGTGATTGCAAAAAATGGAAGCCTGGTAGGAAACTACGATTATAACAATAAAAAGGGCAAGATCTCCATGTTAATTGATATTGTCGGAAACAAAAGATCTTTTTATCTAGTTAGCCCCAAAACATTGACTTCAACATTTACTCAATTATACTTTTTTAATCTCCCTAAAAACAATCTGTTTAAACTTGTTAAAGATGGTTATCCATTTTATAGAGTTTTTGAGCTTTATAAATAAAAGGTTTTTGAAAGATTTCTTCTTGAACCAAAGATTTCTTTTATATAAGTTAGTTAATATTATTGGGGCGTGGCCAAGTGGTAAGGCAGCAGGTTTTGATCCTGTGTACCGTAGGTTCGAATCCTACCGCCCCAGCCAAAGTAAAAATGTTAAATATTTAGATTATAATATAGCCATCTTTGTCAGTTTTTATTTCAAGCTTTGGTTTATAAAAAACACAAAGTTTTTTCCTTAATCTATGAATGTGAGTTTCAACCGTAGCGGTTTTAATTGATGAATTATATCCCCAAACTTTTTCAAGTAATTTAATTCTACTTAAGGTGTTCTTTGTTTTATTTAATTCAATTAACATAGAAACTTCTTTTTCTGTAAGCTTGATAGAGATTTTTTGATAAAAACACGTTATTTTTTTTTCAAAAGGAAATAAGTAAAAATTTTTCACTTTTATTTTTTCATTTTCTTGAAAAACACTCGCTTTTAAAGCTTCTAAAATTTTCTTTTCAAGCTTGTATAAATTAATCGGCCTCTCAACAAAAATCTTATTACCAAATATTTTGAACTTTCCTTTGTTTGCTTCAGCTTTAGTATTAATTATTATAAAAATAATATTATTTTTATATTTATTTATAAGTGTGATATTAAGGTTTGCATTAAAAACAATGGCGTTATGTTTATTATCAATTCTTAAATTTGAGTTGTTTTTTATAAAGTGTGTTTTATACCTTTTAGAGAAATAGTCTTTCCAGATTTGGATAAACTCATTATCTTCTTCTACAATCATTAATTGAAATTTATCTGTGTTCATAATTATAGTTTATTTATTTTTTTTCATGTATAGACTTTTATTTATAAATTAAAAATATTCAAAGTTATATGTATAAAAGCAAAAAACTGGAAGTTTTTCATTCTATTTTAGAATTAAAAGGAGGCAATCCAATTGCTATCAGATTGGCGGATGGGAGCCATATCTTGCTTTCTTCATCTGAGCATGCGAATGATTATACTTTAGAATTAATGCGCAAAATATCTGGCTCAAGTTTATCTGTTGTAATTAACAAAGATAGAATGGAATATATTTCCAGCAAGGCTATGAAAGAACTACTTTATAGTATTTCTTTTTCTGACAATTTTGACAGCGAAAAATGTCAAAATGTTTCATGCTCTGTAATTATCGACAAGGAAAAAATACTTAACGGTGCAACTATTTCATTAGAAAAAAACAAAACGGTTTTAAACCTTTTAGAACTGATGAAAATTAATCACATTATTCCTTCAATTATAATTTGTTACACAAAATCTAGCAACCAAAACATTCAAAACAAAACAATTCTTGATACAGGAATTATGGTTTTAGATTATATTGATTTTTTTAACCCTCTAATTAATGAGAAAAATTTGACTCTTTTATCAAGGACATCAGTACCTATTTTAATGTGCAAAGAAACTGAGTTGATTAGCTTTAGATCTAAATATGATAGTTCTGATCTATTTGCAATTATTCTCAAGAAGGGAGATAAACAAAAATGCCCTAAGGTACGAGTTCATTCTCAATGTATAACTGGTGACTTATTGGATTCTTTAAAGTGCGATTGTGGATCTCAACTTAAATCAGCAATTAAGATGCTTTCTTTGTCGGGAGGGATACTTCTTTACATGCCTCAAGAAGGAAGAAATATTGGCCTATTAAATAAATTAAGAACTTACGAGCTTCAGTCTCATGGCCTAGATACAATAGATGCTAATCTTGCATTGGGTTTTGATTCAGATCAGCGAAATTATGTTTTTGCCTCTGAAATGTTACGTCTTTTAAGAGTAAATGAGGTTAAATTGATTACAAATAATCCAGATAAATGCACTCAATTAAAAAATGGTGGCATTAAAGTAAAAGAGACAATCCAACTTAAAGTTGACGTGTTTGACGAAGCAAAAGGATATTTAGAAACAAAAAAAAGTAGATCTGGTCATAATTTGTAGAAATCACTTCTAAGCCTCTTCCTTTTCAAGCCTTTCACCAAATAAACTTGACCCTATTCTAATATGCGTTGCACCAAACTCTATTGCTGTTTTAAAGTCACTGCTCATTCCCATTGACAAATAATCAAGCTTGTTTCTTTGGTATATTTTTTTAAGAAATGCAAAATGTAACGCCGGGTTTTCATCAATTGGAGGTATGCACATTACACCCTTAATATTTAACCCATAATTATCTTTGCAAGTTTTAATGAAATTATCTACTTCATTAGGTTTAATGCCGGATTTTTGAACTTCATTACCTGTGTTGACTTGAACCATATACTCTATATTTTTTTTAAGTTTTTGTTGAGCTTTGCTTAAACTTTTAGCAAGTTTCTCTCGGTCTAAAGATTGAACCATATTAAATAATTTTACCGCTTCCTCAGACTTATTAGTCTGAAGAGGACCTATAAAACTTAGTTGGTAATTTTCTGTTTTTATTTTGGACCACCTATTAACTGCATCTTGAATGCGGTTTTCTCCATAAATTTTGATTCCAGCTTGAATTGATTGCTTGATTTTTCTTATTGGCTGCCTTTTACAAACAGCAATTAATTTAACATTGTTCGGGTCACGATTAGAATTTGTACAAGCAGTTTTTATTTCAGACTTTATTTTTTGGTAATTAGTATGTATTATATTTTCCATTTTTATAATTTAATATTACTGAGTTATTGTTTTTCTTTGCCAAGCATCAATTTTGAGTTGTTGCTTTTATGCAACGGTTGTTAAAAAAACTGTGACAATTTTTATCATATAATATTGTGTTTCGATACAATGTTTTATAGAAAATAACTGTCAATAATGCAATATTGCACATAACGCGTAAATTTAAAATATATAAGGGAGAATTCTCATGCGCAAAATTTTATTAACATCTGTTGGTGTTACTGCTCTTGCAGTAAGTGCTAACGCAACTGACTTCACACTTTCAGGTTCAGCACTGTTAAACATTGATGACCAAGGTGACACAACTGTCGCAAATACTATTAACGTTGGTGTTTCAAATACTTATGATAATGGAATGGTTCTTTCATTGTCACAAAACATGAATGCAGCTTCAACTGAATTTACAATTACAACTGACGCTGTTTCTGTTACTTTTGGTGATTATGATCAAAACGAAAAGAACCCAGGCTTAGGCGGTAATGCTGCTTCTGCTGATATTTCAGGCGATGGTGTATCAAGCGCTTCTGACAATGTGGGTGCTGTTTCTTTAGGCGCTACAGTCGCTGGAATGGGAATTGGTGCTGCCATGAACGCTGCTGGTGATACAATGTTTGGTGGTTCATTTTCAACTGATATGGGTGGCATGGCTGTAACAATCGGCGGTGACGTTCATAGTGATAACACATCATCTGCAGATCAGACAGCATTGGGAGTTTCAGCAACAATGGGCGATCTAGTTGTTGTAGCAAACAGTGTACAAAACGAAGCTGATGCAGGTGTTGACATTACAACATATTCAGCAACTTATACAGCTGGCGGTTTAGTAATTGGCTTCCAAGGAAGTGATGCAAACACTTCAGCATACTCTGCTACATATACAATTGTACCAGGAATGCAGTTTGAACTTGGTTCTGAAGACAATGGAACAACCACAACGTCATCAGCTCAATTGCAGATGACATTCTAATTTAATTTATATTAAATTAATTAATAAAAGCGGGGCTTTTTAGCCTCGCTTTTTTTGTGATTGCCTTTCTTTAATTATCATTATAAATATTAACTTAAATAATTTATTTTTGGGCTTAACTATAATGCGTTTTTTGTCTGTTGTTATTTTAGTTTTTTCTTTGTCATCTTGTTCAAGTATTAATATAACCAAACCCGAACCTGAACCAAAAAGACAATCTATTTTTGGAGGACCATTAACTTATTCAACAGAAACAGGTGAGTTTTCTACTGGAAGTGATGGTAAAACTGGATTAAATAATAATAAAAAGAATAATTTAACAACTTCTTTACCTGTTAATGAATTGCTTTGGAAGTCAAGCCTGGATATTCTTGATTTTATGTCACTAAAAGAAGTTGACCCTTTTGGTGGTGTGATTTCAACTGATTGGTTTATTAACGAAAACAACAATACTTTCAGAAATAAAGTCATAGTGTCCTTTTCAAGTTCTGAGTTAAAAGCTACATCAATTAAAGTTAGCGTTATTAGAGAAAAATTTGAAAATAACAAATGGGTCGCAGATGGATTTAGTGATGGACTGGCAAGAAAAATTGAAGATCTTATTTTAACAAGAGCCAGAGAACTTAGAAATAAAAGTTAATTATTTTATCTAGTTTTACTATATGCAAAATAAGATTGATTTAGAAAAAAAATGGCAAAAAAAATGGAATGAGAATTCTTCTTATTCTGTCTCAAATGATATAAACAATAATAGACCAAAGTATTATGTTTTAGAAATGTTTCCATACCCAAGTGGAAACATACATATGGGCCATGTAAGAAACTACACTCTTGGTGATGTGGTTGCCCGTTATAAGAGATCTAAAGGTTATAATGTTCTACATCCAATGGGATGGGATTCCTTTGGTCTTCCTGCTGAAAACGCTGCAAAAGATAACATGACCCACCCTGAAAAATGGACCAAAAAAAACATTTTGACAATGCGAAATCAACTGAAAAGCATGGGGTTGTCTTATGATTGGTCCAGGGAAATTTCTACCTGCGAACCTAATTATTATAAGTTTGAGCAAAAAATGTTTATTGATTTTTTAAATAAAGGCTTGGCCTATAAAAAAGAAAGTTGGGTTAACTGGGATCCGGTTGAAAAAACTGTTTTGGCTAATGAACAGGTTATTGATGGTCGAGGATGGAGATCTAATGCAATTGTAGAAAAAAGATTACTAAGTCAATGGTTCCTAAAAATGACTGAATATGCTGATGATCTTCTGGATAGTATTCCTGAACTCAATAATTGGCCAGAAAAAGTAAGGCTTATGCAAAGTAATTGGATAGGAAAGTCTTTAGGAGCAAATATTAATTTTAGAATTGAAAAAAGATCTGATGTCATAGAGGTGTTTTCTACTAGACCTGACACTTTATATGGTGCTTCTTTTATTGCCTTAGCTCCTTCCCACCCTATTTCTATTTCTTTATCAAAGAATAATAAAGATATTAGAAATTTTATAGAAGAGTGTAATAAAAACTCAACCTCTGAAGCTGTAATTGAAAAAAATGAAAAAAAGGGGATTAAAACTGATTTGTTGGCTTCACACCCTTTTGATCAAAGCATCAAAATTCCTGTTTACATTGCAAACTTTGTTTTAATGGAATATGGGACAGGAGCGATTTTTGGATGCCCTGCACATGATCAAAGAGATTTAGACTTTGCAAACAAATATAATTTGCCTGTATTGCCGGTGGTTCAGCCACATAATTTTAAAAAAACTAAATTCATTATTAATGATAGGGCCTATATTGGTGAAGGGGTTATTATAAATTCTCACTTTTTAAATAATTTACCTGTGGAAGACGCTAAAAGGGCTGCCATAAAAAAACTTGAGGACCTTAAATCAGGAAAATCAAGCATTACATGGAGGTTAAGAGATTGGGGTGTTTCTAGACAAAGGTATTGGGGCTGCCCAATACCTATTATACACTGTGAAGATTGTGGGGACATACCAGTACCCGATGTGGAATTACCTGTAACACTTCCAAAAGATATAGATTTAAACTTTTCAGGAAACCCTCTTGATTCTCACCCAACATGGAAAATTGCTAACTGTCCAAAATGTAATAAAACTTCTAAAAGAGAAACGGATACTTTTGATACTTTTTTTGAATCATCTTGGTACTTTTTAAGATTTACTGATCCAATCAACAACATGCCATTTCGGGAAAAAAATGCAAATTATTGGATGCCCGTTGATCAATATATTGGTGGAGTTGAACATGCTGTTTTACATTTGCTTTATTCTAGGTTTTTTACTCGGGCACTCAAGAAATGTGGTTATTTATCAATTTCAGAACCTTTTAAAGGCTTAATGACACAAGGCATGGTTTGTCACCAAACATTTAAGACAAAAGATGGTAGTTGGCTATTTCCAAAGGACATAGTTAAAAAAAATAACAAGTATTTCCTGAAAAACACTAATGAGGAAGTTTTTTCTGGTAGAATAGAAAAAATGAGTAAATCTAAGAAAAATGTTGTTGACCCACTTACAATTGTAAAAAAATATGGATCTGATACTGCAAGAATTTTTATGGTTTCTGATTCTCCACCAGAAAGAGATATGGAGTGGAGTAATTCAGGTGTAGAAGGATCATATAAGTTTTTAAATAAATTACTTAGAATGATTGATGAAGTAAACCACTTGGAAAAAACAATTGATGTCAATAGTCTTAGTTTAAACAATTATCCAGCTTTAATTAAAATTCATCGCTCAATTCAAGATGTTACTGAGGGTATTGAGAGGTTTAGCTTTAATGTGTGTGTTGCTAAATTATATGAATTAACAAATACTATTTCTCGTTTAGATGTAGACGATACTATTGAATTAAATATTAAGTTTTATGGATTAAAAATACTTGCACAATTGCTATCTCCTTTTGCGCCTCATCACGCAGAAGAAATTTGGTTTTCTCTTGGTCAAGAGGGGTTAGTATGCAATGCCAAATGGCCCATTGCGAATGAAAAGTTCCTGGTGGAAGATAATATTAACATTGGTGTTCAAGTAAATGGTAAATTGCGAGGTAAAATTAAATATACAAAGGGTTCAACTAATAATGAAATTGAAAGTTTAGCTCTTTCCTTGCCAGCTGTTAAAAATCAACTCGATGGAAAGATTCCAAAAAGAATAATTATAGTTCCAGAAAGGATAGTTAATATTGTTGCATAAGTCCTTTTTATTCATTTTAATATGTTTTTTTTTGTTGGGTTGCTCAAATTATAATAAGTTTGATAAAAGTAACTTATATAAACTGGGTGGAATTGAAGTTGAAGAAAAGGATACATATATTTCTAAATTAATTAAATCAAACATAGAAAATTCTTTAAATGTTTATCAATTGAAAAACTCACCAAAAGAAAAATATAAGCTTCTACTTAATCTTAACGAAAAGATTGAGGGTAGTGTATTTGCAAACTCCACAAGAAAAATTGAAATGTCAGTAACTTATGAATTAATCGAAAAGAAAACAAATAGGGTTGTTTATAAAGATTCCTTTTCAAGAAATTCCTTGGCTGGGCCTGTTCAATCATTATATTCAAGAGATCAGTCTGAAAGAAATGCAAGAGAGCGTCTAGGGGTATCTATTTCTAATGATATAATCATTCGATTAATTGAATGGGCTAATTATAGTTAATTATTTATGAAACTAAAGGAAAAAGAAATTGATGGGTTTTTATCTAATCCAGATGACGGGATTAATCTTTTTCTATTTTATGGTCAAGATTATGGATTGTCCGCAGAAAGATTAAGGGATTTATCAAAAATATTAGATGTAAATGTAGATGATCCATTCAGCAGTTCTAATCTCAAATTAGAAGACATAGAAAACAACCCTTCAAAATTGTTAGAGGAAGCTCTTACACATTCTTTTTTAGGTGGTCAACGACTTGTTATATTTAAAATATATAATTCACGTATTTCTTCTAATTTAGTTAACTCTATAAATAATTTAATTAATCACCTGCCTATAAAAAATACAAAAATATTAATTTTAGCTCATGATTTACCATCATATTCTCCTATATTAAAACCTATTTTTGCTTGCAACTATGCTGTTTCTATAGCGAGTTATAATAAACCTGAATATAAAATTAAATCTGACATCAAGTCATTTCTGACTGATAAAAGTATTGAAGTTTCTGAAGATTTATTAACCATTTTATCTTCTCATTTAGGTGACGACCAACTAAATTCAATCAATCAACTTGAAAACTTAATCTCTTATATATACCCTAGGACTATTATTATTTCTGAAGATATTGAAAAATCTTTCCATGACACAAGTAAAGTTGAAGTGGAAAATGTAGTTTTTTCATTAATCTCTGGTGATAGTATCAACACAATCAAAAATATTGACAAAATATTTTCTGCTGGAATACCTCCCTTATTAATCATAAAATCCACACTTCTATGGTTTTATAAAATAAGAATTGCTTGTGAAGCAATTAATTCAGGTAAGAGCTTAGATGATGCTATTAGTGTTGCATCTCCAAATATTTTTTGGAAAACAAAACCTAAATTTAAAAATGGTATAAAAGTTTGGGCTTCAAAGAACATTGATTTGATAATTGATAGATTGCTTTTTTTAGAAAAAAGAATTAAAGATTTTCCAAAAATTGATACAACTCTTGTCTCTTTTTCACTTTTTGGTTTAACTAATTTGGTAAAAAAAAATGATTAAATGCTTTGTTATAAATTTAAAAAGAAGAAAAGATAGGTTGAAAAAAATTTCAAAACATTTAGATGCTAATGGATTAAAATTTTTAAGATTTGAAGCTATAGATGCAGAAAAATCTAGTTATTCACTATTAAATAAAAACATTTTACAGGGCGGTCCTTTAGGAAACATTCCAAAAGGTGACCTTGCATGCTTTCAATCTCATTATTCTCTTTGGGAGCATGTTGCTAACAAAGAAAACAATCCTGTTTTGGTATTGGAAGATGATGTTAGAATTTCTAATTTAGGGTTTAAAGTTCTTAATGATGTAACTTGGATACCAAAAGAAACAAAAATTATTAAGATCGAAAGATTTGGGAATAATAGACACATGATATTGGTAAGCCCAATTCTTAACACAAAGTTTAATTTTAATTTGCACTTTCTACTATCTAAGCATTCTGGAACTGGTGGTTATATTTTGACACCAGAAGGTGCAAAGTTTCTAATTAAAAAAAGTACAAATGTTAATGTTTCTGTTGATCATTACTTATTTAATCCAAACAATTCAAATATTTTTTCGGAGTTAAAACCCATTCAAATACTACCAGCTATTTGTGAACAGATGGATTCATCATCAGACATTCACATCCATAGAGATGGCTTTTCATTATTAAGCTTTTCTGATATTGTTAGAGAACTTAAACGCGGTTTTTATGAAATCAAGTTATTACCAAAACAATTATATCAACTATTGTTTAAAAA
>CACAIE010000013.1 GCA_902532475.1 uncultured SAR116 cluster alpha proteobacterium | reverse complement strand
CATTTATGCGTTGAATTGCTTTTTGAAGATTTTCATCTGAAGTTGCATAAGAGATTCTAAAATATGGAGATAAGCCAAATGCTATTCCTGGAACAACAGCTACCAAACTTTCCTCTAAAAGATAATTACAATAATCCTGATCTGAATTTATAATATTGCCTTTAGCAGTCTTTTTACCTATCACACCTTGACAATTAGGATACACATAGAAAGCCCCATTCGGCATCAAACAGCTCAGACCAGAAATTTTATTTAAACCTTCGACAACAAAATTTCTTCTACGCTCAAAAGATTTGAGATTCTCTTTTAAAAAATCCATCTCCCCCTCTAGCGCCGCTAAGGATGCCCATTGAGCAACAGAGTTTGGATTGGAAGTAGATTGCGATTGAATTTTTGCCATAGCTTTTATTAACCATTCTGGCCCACCTGCGTAGCCTATTCTCCATCCAGTCATGCAAAAAGATTTAGAAACACCATTACATGTTAGAACTCTGTCTCTTAAATTATGATTAACCTGGACCAATGTTGAGAAGTTAAAACTATCATAAGTTAAATATTCATACATATCATCCATCATTATTAAAATATCAGGATGCTTTTCTAATACTTTTGATAAAGCTAATAACTCATTTTTTTCATATCCAATTCCAGTAGGGTTTGAGGGACTATTTAAGATTAACCATTTAGTCTTTTTAGTAATACTCTTCTCTAAAATTTCAGGAGTAATTTTAAAATCATCTTGTTCCTTGCATTTTGCAATTACTGGAGATCCATCTGCTAGAACAACCATATCAGGGTAAGACACCCAAAATGGAGCAGGTATTATGACTTCATCATACTTATTTAGAGTTGCCATTAAAGCATTATAAAGAACTTGTTTGCCGCCTGTACCAACAGTTATTTCTTTAATTGAATATTCAATTTGGTTATCATTTTTAAATTTTTTACTAATCCCTTCTTTTAGTTCTATAATTCCATCTACAGCTGTATATTTTGTTTTGCCAGATTTAATGGCCTCTATAGCTGCCGTTTTAATGTGGTCTGGAGTATCAAAATCTGGTTCACCTGCTCCCAAACCTATGACATCTAACCCAGAAGACCTTAACTCAGCTGCTTTAGCGGTAGCCGCTATTGTAGGAGATGGCTTAATATTTGAAACTCTTTCAGCTAAAAAGCTCATGATTTTACCCTTTAAGTTGAGTTTAATTGTTTAAAATTTATTTTTGATTATATTCATAATAATTAAACTTTGCGATTAAATTTTCAAAAAAATCTTTTATGCTATGAACAAACAAAATAATGATCTTAATAATAATTTCCAACTAATATCCAATTTCAAACCATCTGGAGATCAACCTCAAGCAATTGAGGAATTAATTAAGGGCTTAAATAATAATGAAAAAGATCAGGTTTTACTTGGAGTTACGGGTTCAGGTAAAACATTTACTATGGGAAACGTTATCACAGATTTTCAAAAACCAACCCTTATTCTAGCTCCCAACAAAACCTTAGCTGCGCAATTATATGGAGAAATGAAAGATTTATTCCCAAACAATGCAGTTGAGTATTTTGTTTCTTATTATGATTATTATCAACCAGAAGCATATGTACCACGTTCAGATACTTATATTGAAAAAGATGCAAGCATCAATGAACAAATTGATAGAATGCGTCATAGCGCAACTAGGTCATTATTACTAAGAAAAGATGTCATCATTGTCGCTTCAGTTAGTTGTATTTATGGGATTGGGTCATTAGAAACGTACAGCGAGATGACACTAACTATTGAAGCATTTCAAAAATACAAACAAAAAGAAATAGTTAATCGTTTAGTGGAACTGCAATATAAAAGAAATGATATGAACTTCAAAAGAGGAACCTTCAGAATAAGGGGAGACATTTTAGAGATATTTCCATCACATCTTGAAGACACTGCATGGAAAATTTCTTTTTTTGGAGATGAAGTAGAAAATATAAAAGAGTTTGATTCATTAACTGGAGAAAAACTAGAAACTTTAAATAAGATTAAAGTTTTTGCAAATTCTCATTATGTCACACCAAAACCAACTTTAAGAAATGCAATAAAAAATATAAAGAAAGACTTAAAAATAAGACTAGATGAATTGTACTCTATAAATAAAATTCTTGAAGCCCAACGTTTAGAGCAAAGAACTATTTTTGATTTGGAAATGATGGAAGCAACAGGAAGTTGTACTGGAATAGAAAATTATTCTAGATACCTATCCACCAGAAAACCAGGAGAACCTCCTCCTACATTGTTTGAGTATATGCCAGAAAACTCGCTTTTAATTATTGATGAAAGTCATGTTACAATACCTCAACTTGGTGCTATGTATAAAGGGGATGCATCAAGAAAAAAAACTCTATCAGAATATGGCTTTCGATTGCCATCATGTATGGATAATAGACCTTTAAAGTTCCAGGAGTGGGAGCTATTCAGACCTCAAACAATTTTTCTATCTGCAACACCAGGTGATTGGGAGCTTGAAAAAACAAATGGTGTATTTATTGAGCAGCTAATTCGCCCTACCGGATTAGTAGATCCTGAAACAATTGTCAGAAAAACTAAAAATCAAGTAGATGACGTTATATCAGAATGCAGAAATGTTATCTCCAAAGGACATAGGATTTTAATTACTACATTAACAAAAAAAATGGCCGAATCTTTAACCGAATACATGATTGAGGCAGACTTAAAGGTTAGATATCTTCATTCAGATATAGATACACTTGAAAGAATTGAAATTATCAGAGATCTTAGATTAGGCGTATTTGATATTTTGATAGGAATAAATCTACTTAGAGAAGGTTTGGATATACCAGAATGTGCTTTAGTAGCTATACTTGATGCTGATAAAGAAGGTTTTTTAAGATCAAAAACATCACTGGTGCAAACAATTGGCAGAGCAGCAAGAAATATAAATGGGCGAGTTATTCTTTATGCTGATATCATTACTGGGAGTTTAAATTATGCCTTAAACGAAACTGAAAGAAGAAGAACCAAGCAAAAGGAATTTAATACTTCGAATAATATAACTCCAGCAAGCATTAAAAAAAATGTGTCGAATATTTTAGAGTATGAAAATATTTCTCTTAAACAAGAAATAACTCTAGATTCTAAAATTAATAATCAAAGTACAATAGAAGACATGATAATGGAACTCGAAATTAAAATGAAAGAATCAGCTTCTAATCTAGAATTTGAAGATGCTGCAAAATATAGAGATCAAATTAAAAAATTAGAAAAAAAGAAACTTGGCCTAAGATAAAAGAAACATAATTATTGGTGAATATTCATAAATGATCGATATAACATACTACATTATAGGAATTTTAGGATTTTTTGGCCTTTTCTACGGAGGGAATGTTCTCGTTCAAGGAACAGTTCAAACAGCAAATTCGTTAAATTTACCTGCCCATTTAATAGCAATAACCCTTGTTGCTCTTGGGACATCAGCACCTGAAATGATTGTTTCTGTAAATGCTGTAATGAAAGGATCTCCTGATATAGCATGGGGAAATGTAGTTGGAAGTAATATAGCAAATCTTTTATTAGTTATTGGTGGAGCATCACTTTTTATTACACTTACTGACAACTCTAAATCATTAAGACTAGACATATTTTGGATGGTTATATCTACAGCACTTATCTTCGTTTTTGGTTATTTTTTCCATGGAATAAGCCCTGTTGTCGGCTTATCTCTAACAATATTTCTTGTTTTTATCCTCATATTTATGACAATAAGTTCTGAAAAAAAACATGGGCAATCTAACAGTGCAATCGAAAGAGAAGGCAAACACTTTTCACCTTTAATTGTTGGTTTATTTTTGACATTCGGTGGAATAATTATAATTTTGATAGCTTCCGAAATGCTCGTTTATAGTGCGATTAAAATTTCAATTGGTTTTGGAATAGAAGAATCTTTAATAGGAGTTACAATAATTGCTCTTGGAACATCATTGCCAGAAATATCTGCATCAGTTGCCGCTGCTCGTAAAGGACATCCTGATATAGCTATAGGAAATGTTTTGGGCTCAAATTTATTTAACAGTCTTGGAATTATTGGCGCCTCTTCCATTGCTTCATATCCATTAACTATTCAAACTCCTCAAGCATTTATAACTTATGATTTGCCTATTATGTTATTTCTTACCATCATCTTGGGTGGTGGTTTGTTTTATTTCAAAAAAGTAAATAGAGTTTTTGGACCAATTTTAATTATCATTTACCTAATTTATTTAATTAATAATTTTTTATAAAAAATTAAATTAATATAAATGTATACACAATGAAATTTACTCATCATCTGAAATTAGTCGATTATGAAGTTTCTTTATTAATTTAAAGTATAAATCCAAAATCCAATTGGTATCCTATTGTTATTATTTATTTTTCTAGAATTAGAAATTTTATCTTAAATTATTTAAAGTTTTATTGTAACTATTGATATAGTTCAATTACAGGATTTTTATCCACAGAGTTATCCACAAAAACAGTGGATTAATTTCTATAACAGTTGATTACCTTAATGTTTTTGAATTATTAAATATAATATTAAAATGTTTTACATTAAATTAATATAGTTATCTCCATTACGTAAACTAAATTATTTTTAATTTGGTGATTATAAAATGAAAAATAATTCAAGAAATTATATTCAAGGATTAGCAGTTTTAGATAAAGAAATTATTAGTTTACCCTCTAAACCTGGTATTTATAAGATGTTAGATTCCAAAGATGATGTACTATACATAGGTAAAGCGAAAAATTTAAAAAAAAGGGTCTCTTCCTATACAAAACTCAAAAATCAATCTAAACGAATATTAAGAATGATTTCAGAGACAAAAACATTAGAGATTTCAACAACTTTGACAGAAGTAGAAGCATTATTATTGGAATCAAATTTAATAAAAAAAAATAAACCTAAATATAATATTTTACTTCGTGACGATAAATCTTTTCCAAATATCCTTTTATCTACAAATAATAGTTTTCCTCAAATTAAAAAACATAGAGGAAAAAAAAATGAAAAAGGTTTTTACTTTGGCCCTTTTGCTTCAGCAAATTCTGTAAATAAAGCAATAGATGCACTTCAAAAAGGTTTTATGATTAGAAATTGTAGTGACAATATTTTTAATTTGAGAACTCGACCTTGTTTGCAATATCAAATTAAAAGATGCACCGCACCTTGTGTAGGATTAGTAGACAAAAATGAATACAACAAACAAGTTATTCAAGTGAAAAATTTTCTGTCTGGTCAATCTGATAAAATTAAAAAAGATTTCGCAGATAAAATGCAAACATGCTCAGACAAGTTAGATTTTGAAAACGCAACTCTTTGGAGAAATAAAATTAGAGCCCTAGCAAGTATCCAAGCATTTCAAAATATTAATGTAAAAGAATTAGGAGATGTTGATATAATTTCACTATATAAAAAATATAATAATATAGCTATACACATTTCATTTATGAGGTCAGGTTCAAATTTTGGTGACCATACCTTTTTTCCTGCTCAGGCAAAAGAGCTTAATTCTGACGAAATTATATCAGGATTTTTAAGCCAGTTTTACGAAAGCAAAATTCCACCTAAAGAAATAATTTTGTCTCATTCGCCTAAGGAAAATATACTAATGGTTGAAGCTTTGTCATCTATAGCTGGTTATAAAATAAAATTAACATGCCCCCAAAAAGGAATAAAAAAGAAATTAATTGATGCTTCCTTAACCAATGCTGAACTCAGTTTAAATAGAAAAATAATAGAACAAGATAAAACTTACAAAAATTTTAATGAGTTAAAAACCCTTTTTAATCTAGAGAAAGATATAAAAAGAATTGAAATTTATGACAATTCACATATTCAAGGAAAGTTTGCCGTGGGAGCTATGGTAGTTGCAAATACCGAAGGATTTGATAAAAGTTCTTACAGAAAATTTAACTTAGAATTTAATCAAAAAATCCTTGGAGGAAATGACTTTAAGATGATGCGAGATGTAATTAAAAGAAGGTTTAAAAATATTTCTTCTGAAAGTAAGAGAAATAACTTGCCAAATTTAATTTTAATTGACGGTGGTAAGGGGCATCTAAATGCTGTTTATCAAGTCTTACAAGATTTGCAATTAGAAGAAATTAAAGTTTGCGCTATTTCCAAGGGTGTTCAAAGAAATGCTGGAAAAGAAAAATTTCATTTAATCAACCAAAATAGTTTTACTTTACCGACAAATAGCCTGATAATGTTCTTTTTGCAAAAATTAAGGGATGAGGCCCATAGATTTGCTATTAGCTCTCATAGAGCACAGAGAAAAAAAGCTTTAACATATAACCCAATTGACGAAATTGAAGGCATAGGCAATATTAAAAAACAAGCTCTACTTAAATACTTTGGTTCTGCGAAAGAAGTATCAAGAGCAGGAATAGATAATTTAAAGAAAGTAACAGGAATATCTCAAAATATAGCAGAAAGAATTTATAACTTTTTTCAAGATAACTAAATAAAACAGATTATAATAAATGACACCTAATATATTAACAATATTAAGAATTTTCTCAGCACCAATTTTAGTAATCGTTTTATCATTTCAAAACTTTAATATGGTAGTTTTAGGATTGTCTATTTTCATAATTTCATCCTTTACTGATTTCTTAGATGGTTATTTAGCTAGATCATTTAACCAGTCTTCTAAATTAGGGAAGATACTTGATCCAATTGCAGATAAACTTTTAGTCTCTTGCGCACTAATCAGTTTGGTTTCCAATAACATTGTAAATGATATACATGTTTTAGCTGCGGCTTTAATAATTATCCGAGAAATATTCATATCTGGACTCAGAGAGTATTCAAAAGGGGATATTCTCTCAGTAACGTTTTTAGCAAAAATAAAAACATTTGCTCAAATGATGGCTATTATATGTTTGATACCTTCTGTTTTTATAGGTTATGATTACAATTTGCAATTTTATGGATTGGCTTTACTTTGGGTTTCAACATTGCTGTCTTTACTTACTGCATACCAGTACGTGAAAGCATCTTTAATAGATCATTAGTAATATATGAGTAACATTATAATAAATAAACATGATTGTGTTTTTGGGTTGGCTGGATTTTCAAATTCAGGAAAAACAACACTAACTGTTTCATTAATTAAAATATTTTCTCAAAAAGGCTTTTCAGTAGGCTCAATTAAACATGCTCACCATAATTTTCAAATCGACCAACCTGGAAAAGATAGTTGGAAACACCGTAAAGCTGGGTCTCAGGAGGTGATTGTTTCATCAACAAAAAGAATTGCCCATATTATAGAAAAACAAAATGATAAAGAAGCAAACTTAAAAGAACTATTATCTTTATCAAGTAAAAAAGATATCTTAATAGTTGAAGGCTTTAAAAAAGAACACTTTCCTAAGTTAGAAGTTTGGAGAGAAAAAGAAAATAATGAAATTCTATCTTTCAAAGATAAAGACATTTTTGCAATTGCTACTGACAACCCAAAAAATAAAAAATTAGAGAATTTCAACAAGATTAATATTCTTAATTTAAATGAACCAAAACAAATCGTAGAATTTTTAATTTATAAATTTAAACTTAAAAAACCAAAAATATTAAATAGAAAAATTACTAATGAGATGAATTTTGATCAAGCAAGAAAAATTATTTTATCAAAAATTAAACCATCAATTAAAAAAGAAACTGTGCCCTTACAGGATTGCAATTCTAGAGTATTACTAAACAATGTTTACTCGAAAATTAACCTCCCTAATAAAAATAATGCAGCAGTTGATGGTTTTGGCTTTAATTATAAAGACTATGATCCTGAAAATGGTTCAAATATAAAAATCTCTAAGGTTATTAAAGCTGGTTTGCAACAAGTATTTTCTGTTAAAGAAAATAATGCTGTAAAAATATTTACTGGTTCTATATTACCTAAACCTATAAATACAATTGCAATGCAAGAAGAATGCAAAGAAAAAAATGGCTGTGTATTTATTCCTCCAAATATCAAAGAAGGGGTAAATTGCCGACCAGCAGGAGAAAATATAAAAAAACATCAATTAGTAATTAAATCAGGTCATTTTCTTAATTCAACTGAAATAGGATTGGCTTCTTCACTAGGCATCAAAAATCTGGTTGTAAATAAAAAATTGAAAATTGTAATTGTTTCTACTGGGAATGAAATTATTCAAGCAGGAAAAAAATTAAATAGTGGACTAGTGTATGACAGTAATGGACCGATGATTTTTAATTCATGCCTAGATACTGGGAATGAGCCTTACCTACATGGAATTATTAAAGACAACCCTGAAAAATTAAAATTTTTCCTTAAAAAATTGATCAAAAACTATGATCTTATCATTTTTTCGGGAGGAGCATCAGAAGGAGAAGAAGATCATATAAAATCCGTAATAAATGATATAAAAGGTAGAATTCATTTTTGGAGATTATCTATAAAACCAGGAAGACCTATGGGTTTTGCTTCTATAAATGACGTGCCTATATTTTGTTTGCCTGGAAATCCAGTTGCAGCACAAATATGTTTTAGATTGCTAGTAGAGGCTGGAATTAAAAAAAGAATGGCAGCTTCAAATTCTGAAATAATAAAAATGCCTGCAATTGCCCAATTTAATCAAAAATGCAAAATTGGAAGAAAAGAATTCTTGAGGGGTAAATTATTTTACAAAAATAATACTTCTTATGTCAAAATAAACGGCAAACCAGGGGCAGGTGTTTTGACTTCCCTTTCCGGTGCAAATGGGTTGATAGAAGTTGGAGAAAATATAGATAATGTTATGGTAGGGGATATTGTAAATTTTATACCGTTTAAAGAGGCTTTGTTATGAGAATTCTATACTTTTCATGGTTAAAAGAAAAAATAGGATTAAATTCCCAGGAAATTATAAAGCCTAAAAATGTTGAAACCGTAGATGATTTAATTACGTTTTTAACAGAAAAATCAGAAAAACATAAAAATGCTTTTAGTGATTTAAATTCGATAAAAGTATCTGTTAATCAAGAGTTTGCAGACTTGAAAACAAAGATAAATGAAAAAGATGAAATTGCTTTTTTCCCTCCAGTAACAGGAGGTTAAAAATTGATAGTCAAAGTTCAAGAAAAAGATTTTATAGCTGAAGATGAAATTCAAAAATTAAAAAATAATTGTATGGAAACACCTGGTGCAATCAATTCCTTTATTGGGTATGTAAGAAATTTTTCAAATAATAAAAAATTGACCTCATTAACGATCGAGCATTATGCTGGCATGACTGAGAAAATGCTTTTAGAAATTTCAGCAAAAGCATCACAAAAGTGGCCTTTGTTAGGCACTTTAATAATTCATAGATATGGCAAATTAAATATTGGTGATCAAATTGTATTAGCTGCTTCTGCATCATTACATAGAAATGCAGCTTTTGAATCAACTCAATTCATAATGGACTATCTAAAAACTCAAGCACCTTTTTGGAAATCTGAAGAAATTAACAATCAAAATAAATGGGTTCTATCCAGAAAAGAAGATGAACAAGCATTAAAAAAATGGGGGGATTAATTTATCTTGATCTTACCAATTCTGAATAGTCGACCATAATTTTTTTGCATAAGTTTCCAGGTTGAAATTCAAAGTTGGAAATTTTTCCGACTGGAGTTACTTCAGCTGCAGTACCAGTTAAAAAACATTCTGTTACATTGTCTAATTCATCTAAATTTATGTCTCTTTCTATAACTTTCAATCCCTCATTTCTTAATAGCTCTATTACTGTTTTTCTGGTTATTCCATTTAAAAATGTATTTGGCAGAGGTGTATGTATATTACCATCAGACATTCTAAAAAAAATATTAGCTCCTGTTGCTTCAGCTATTAAACCATCATGACTAAGCATCAAAGTATCATCAAATCCTTTTTTTTCTGCCTCGTGTTTTGCTAAAGTACAAATCATATACAAACCAGCCGCCTTAGCATGAACTGGGGCACATTCTGCAGGAGGTCTCCTCCATTTTGAAATATCAAGTTTTATTCCTCTCATTTTAGCCTCAGGATCAAACATAGATGGCCATTCCCATACGGCAATTGCTGTATGGATTTTTGTATTTTGAGCAGAAACAGCAATCATTTCAGAACCCCTCCAAGAAAAAGCTCGAACATACGAATTTGAAAGCTTCATAACTTTGAGCATTTCTAGTTTTGCTTCTTCAATTTCGTTAGAAGTCCAAGGAATGGTCATGTCTAAAATTGATGCAGAATTAAAAAGTCTGTTTGTATGCTCTAAAGATTTAAAGATCTTACCATTATATGCTCTCTCACCTTCAAATACTAAGCTTGCATAATGCAACCCATGAGAAATAACATGAGTTTTTGTATCTCTCCATGGCAGGACTTCCCCATTCATCCAAATATAACCATCCCTATCATCAAAAGGTATGATACTCATACTTTATCTCCATATACTTTCTGGTAGTAATTTTCATGCACATTAAAAACCAAATAAAAATTTTATTATTGAGTGATAACTAGTAATTATTAATTATTTGTGCATTATTTAACAAGCAAAAAATTATCTTTAGACTTAATTAAAATAATAAAAGTATGCATATATTAGTAATAGATGACGATGACCGATTGAGACAACTACTAAAGCAATTTTTAAAAAAAAATAACTTTAACGTAAGCGTCTCTTCAAATGCAATAAAAGCTAAAAAAATTTTGAACGAGTTTAGCTTTGATCTAATTGTATTAGATGTAATGATGCCTGGTAAATCAGGAATTGAGTTTCTGCACGAGCTAAGGTTAAAATTTAATACTCCAGTTTTACTTTTAACAGCTTTAGGCCAAATACAAGATAAAATCACAGGTTTAAAAAGTGGTGCTGATGATTATTTAACCAAGCCTTTTGACCCAGAGGAATTACTTTTGAGGATTAATAATATCTTAAAACATGCAAAAGTTTTAGTGAAAGAAGAATTAAAATATGTTAAATTTGGTTCATTTATTTGGGATAATGCAATTAAAAAGCTATCAAAAAATAATAAATACGTTCATACAACTAACTTAGAAAATAATCTACTTTCTATTTTTTCTCAAAACTTAGGGATTGAACAAAGCAGGGTAGAATTATGCAAATTATTAAATCTTGAGTTTAATAATAGAAGTATAGATGTAGGGATAGCAAGGTTAAGAAAAAAAATTGAAGATAACCCAAGAAAACCTCAATGGTTATTGACATTAAGGGGTAAGGGATGGATGCTTAGAGCAACTCCATTAAATAAAACATAAATGAGACTTAGAAATTTTTTTCCAAGAACACTCTTTAATCGTTTATTAATCATAATTCTCTTACCATTATTGCTAGTTCAATTATTGACAGTAACAGTATTTTATGTTCGTCATTGGAACACGGTTACTAGGCATATGGCACAAAATTTAGTTGCGGATATATCTGCAATTTTATCACAAATTGAAGAAACCCAAAACCCTATTAATCTTCAAATAACCAATTTGTCACAGAAATTAAATATTAATTTAAGTTGGCACCCTGGAAAAGAACTTACTTCATATTCTCTTTCTTCAAATACTTATGCAGAAAAAGCTGTAAAAAATTCAATGAATCAAACTACTAATCTACCATTCAATACTGATTTCATAAGTGATGAAAAATTTATTACGATAGACGTAATGATTTTAAATGGAGTAATTAAGTTTAAATTTAGTAAAAAAAGAGTTTTTAGCTCTACAAGTTGGATTTTTGTATCTTGGTCTATTGGTTCATCTTTTATGCTTTTTGCATTAACTTTAGTGTTCATAAGTGCTCAGGTTAGACCAATTAAAAAATTAGCAAGAACAGCATATAACTTAGGAATAGGAAGAGAAGTAAAAAATATTTCTATAACTGGAGCGAATGAAGTTAGGTTGGCAACTAGAGCGGTAATTTCAATGGCCTCTAGAATTAGAAATCAATTAAATGAAAGAACGGACATGCTTGCTGGTGTCAGCCATGATCTCAGAACCCCTTTAACAAGGCTTAGACTTCAGTTAGCAATGTTTAAAAAGAATTCTGAAATAGACTCTATGAACAAAGACATAGATGAAATGGAATTTTTGATTTCTGAATATTTGTCTTTTGCCAAAGAAGATGTTACTGAACCAATTAAAAAAATTAATATTAATACTTTTTTTTATGATATTTTAAACAGTTATAAAAATGACAAAACAAGAATAAAGTTTAAAAAGCTTAATAAAAATACTGAATTTCAATTGCGCCCTCAATCATTTAGAAGAGCAATTACGAATGTTTTATCTAATACAATACGGTATGCGAAAAATTCTGAAATAATATTAGATACTTCTGAAGAAACACTATTAGTATACATTGACGATGATGGGCCTGGCATTAATTTAGATAAAAGAGAGTACGCTTTAAGGCCTTTTCATAGACTTGAAACATCAAGAAATAAACAAACTGGAGGCACAGGACTTGGTTTATCTATAGCAACTAACATCACTTTATCTCATGGGGGAACTTTGGAGTTGCTTGACTCTCCGCTTGGTGGTCTTCGAGTAAAAATATCTCTTCCATTCTAATTACTTTAGTTTTGATCCATTAGGCACTTCAGCCTCAGGAGCAATAAGAACAATTGATTTATTATTGTCCTCTAAACCAAGAATTAAAACTTCAGACATAAAACTTCCTATTTGCCTCGGAGGTAGATTAATCACTGCCAAAATTGATTTTCCTAGAAGAATTTTTGGATTATATAAATCTAAAATTTGTGCAGAAGATTTTTTAACGCCTATATCAATACCAAAATCAATCCAAATTTTAATTGCAGGTTTTATAGCTTCATCAAATAGAATTGCGTCAATTATGACCCCCTTCCTGATATCTACTTTAAGAAATTCTTCAAAGGATATGCACATATCTAATTACTCAATATTACAATAAACCAATATTCTTAGCTAATTCTTCAGCATTATTTAAATATTTGTCAGCTAAATTCATGATATATGAAATATCTTCATTTGGTGAATAAACCCATTTATTAAAAATTAAAGAATAAGATGATGCAAGCCCTATAAAGATTAACTTGTTTTTTAAATTTTTTGATTCATCTCCCGAAATTTTTAATGCTTTCTTAGATAAATCTCCAATTATCGAATTAAATAAAAATAAAATTTCAAAGTTTGAAAATCTTAAATTATATAATTTTTTTAATGGTATTTTTTTTTTCTGATGAAATTCACATTTTCGTATTATAATATCAGTTAATTTCTCGTTAACATTTGCACTCACATCTTCTTGAAAATCATTATAGGCTTCTGTTATAATATTATTATTTGAAAATTGAAAATATACTCTAAGTAGATCTATTTTATCATCTGCCATCCAAAAGTGATTTTCATTAAACTGTTTTTGTGTTTTTCCTAATATCAAACTGCTACCTATTTCATCATATTCATGGTCAATCATTAAATCAATTAGACAATGAGATAAGGTAATTTGATCATTATTTATTTTTTCAGACATGAAAAATTTTACTAACTCCAATCATAATTTTCCAAGTTCTTTACCTCTTTTTTGTGCTCCTTCAATTGCATTCCTAATAAGATTAAAAAAACTATCATTATTACTTAATATTGATAATCCAGCTTCAGTAGTACCTTTTGGACTTGTTACAGCTTTTCTTAGTATGCCAACTTCTTCTTGAGAGTTTTCCAATAAAAATGCTGATCCTACTAAAGTTCCTTCAACAAGTTTAACGGCATCATCTTTATCAATTCCTATATTTATCGCTGCTTCTATCATAGCTTCAATCATATAAAATATATAAGCTGGGCCAGATCCTGAAACAGCAGTTATAGAATCCATTAAACGTTCATCTCTAACTTGAAGAATTATACCTACCGCTTCCATTAATAAGTTAGCATGTTCAATTTGAGCTCTCTTACAATTTTGATTGTAGCATAATGCTGTAACACCTTTTAAAATTGAAGCTGGTGTATTAGGAATAGTCCTAACAATTGATTGGTTTTTGCCTAAAATGTTTTCATAAAATTTTATTGGCAAGCCAGCAGCAATTGTAAGCCAACATGAACTTTTTATTCCTAGCATCTTAAGTTCTAATAAAACAATCTCCATAATTTGAGGCTTAACAGCCAAAATTACTGCATCAGGAAGATAATTGAATTTAATTTTACTTAAATTGTTATAAAAAAAAATGTTGCTTTTTTCTTTTATATTCTTGCCTACATTAATTTTATTCGGTTCTACTACAGTGATTTCATTAATCACTGATAGTTTACTCCAACCCTCCAAAAGAGCTGCTCCCATTTTACCACAACCAATCAGACAAATACGCATAAATTTTATTTACCTTTTTTTATCTTTTTCTTTTCCATCAAGGATTTAATTTCTTTACTTTGTTTGTTAACTATAGCTTCCAGCCCGTCAATTTTCATTTTGAGGTTGTCAATCCTTTCTAGGACAATATCATTCTCCTCTTTAGTAACCAAACCCTTTGAAACAAGGATTCTTTCTAATCTATTTTTGATCAAAATATCCAACTCTTCCCTTATTGCATTTATTGTTGAAAATGCCCCTTGAGCAACATTTGAAAAATCATTAAAAAATTTAGATTTTAACATTCTATACTTTCAGTAATAATATTTAATTTTATTTAACTTATGATAACATGTGTATAATTTAAATAAATTATTTAAAAATTTAATTTAAATATACTTTCTATTTCTTATTATTGAATACATGGAAAACTTACTGAATATTTACATTTCATTTACAGACATCTCTTTTGATCCAATAGCATTGCAAATTGGACCAATTTCTATCACTTGGTATGCATTATCATATATAGTTGGATTATTATTTTCTTGGAGGTATGCCATCTTCATATCTAGAAAATTTTACTCAATTTCAACTGAAGTGATTGATACTTTCTTCAATAATACAATCATTTGCTTAATAATTGGAGGAAGGTTAGGTTATGTATTTTTATATAATTTTAGTTACTATTCAGAAAATTTTCTTGAAATTTTTTATATATGGCAAGGTGGAATGTCATTTCACGGCGGTTTATTAGGAGTAATTATTGCTCAAATTATAACTAGCAAGAAATTTAAAGTTCATTTTTTCATTATTACTGATATCTCATCAATAACTGTTCCTTTTGGTTTTATGCTCGGTAGAATAGCTAATTTTATAAATGGTGAATTATATGGGAGAATAACCGACCACCCTTTAGGAATTATTTTCCCCAATGGCGGACCATTACCTCGGCATCCCTCTCAATTATATGAAGCTTTATTTGAAGGATTTATATTGTTATTAGTTTTGAATATTTTGTTTTATTTTTCAAATTTAAAACTTAAACCTGGCTTTATAACTGGTATTTTTATATTTTTATATGGATTCTTTAGATTTTTAATTGAATTTGCAAGAGAACCAGATCCACAAATTGGCTTATTGATTTTGAATTTGACATTAGGACAGCTTCTTTGCTTACTAATGATGGTTATTGGGATAGTTGCAATATATATTTCATATTTTAATTATCAATTTCGCTCAAATAATGCGTAATATTGTAAATGAAAAATTAAAAAATAAAATTAAAAATATGATCATAAATCAAGGCCCTATTGATTTGTCTATGTTTATGGAAATATGCTTACATGATAATGATTTTGGGTATTACTCTCTCAACAATCAAGTTGTTGGAGGAAAAGGTGATTTCATTACAGCCCCTGAAATCAGTCAAGTGTTCGGTGAACTAATTGCATTAAATCTCTTTGATAATTTTAAAAATTCAAAAATTAATAAAATTAATCTCGTTGAGTTGGGTCCTGGAAAAGGGACCTTAATGAATGATATTTTGTCAACATTTGATAAAATCAAAAACAATAATATAAGTATAAACTCACTTCTTTTTGAAAAGAGCAATCACTTAAAAAGTTTGCAAGAAAAAAACTTACTTAATCATCAATGCAAATGGATTAAAAATATTAATGAAATTCCAAATTTACCAACTTACTTCATAGCAAATGAATTTTTTGATGCCCTCCCAATCAATCAAGCTATTTCAAAAGGTGGTTTATGGCATGAGAGAAAAATAGATTTAAAAGATGACAATTTATTTTTTTCATCAGGAAAAAAACTTTCAAATCAACCAAAAGAAAACCCTTACCCTGATGGCAGGATTTTAGAGGAAAGACTCGAAACTAAAAATATTTTAAAAATTATTTTAGAAATTATTTTGAAGAATGAAGGTTCATTATTAATAATTGATTATGGTCAAACAAATGATAAAATACTAAATAGTAATAGTATTCAAAGTATAAAAGACCATCAAGTTTCCTCAATATTTGAAAATTTGGGAACAACAGATATATCAAGCTGGGTAAATTTTTCTGATATTATTAAATCTCTACCAAAGAATATAAATATACAAGGACCAATAACTCAAAGAGAATATCTAATTAACTTAGGCATACAAGAGAGATTTGAAAAGTTGGGAAAAAATAAATCTTCTTTAATCAGGCGGTCGTTATTTGCAGATTTTGAAAGACTAGTATCTAATTCTTATATGGGCCAGGCATTTAAGGTTATGGTTCTATCTTCAAAAAAATTATCTAAATTTACAGGTTTTAACTAAAAAATGAAATATTTAAAATCAAAAATATTAAATTTTCCTAATATAAAGCATGCCTTTAGCTTAAGAGTTGATGGGGTAAGCCCCAAGCCATGGGATAGTTTGAATTGTAGTTATTTTGTTGGTGATAATGAGAAAAATGTAAAGATAAATAGAAAAAAAGTTTTGAACAATCTTGGTTTTAAAAAGTCTTTTTATATTAATCAAATGCATGGAAAAAAAGTAGTAAACGCAGCGTACCATTTTAAAAAAAATAAAATCATAGAGGCAGACGCTATCATATGTGAAGATTATGATTTACCAATCACCTTAACAACTGCAGATTGTGCACCTATTTTATTTGCTGACCCAATCAAAGGTGTTATTGGGGCAGCTCACGCTGGTTGGAGAGGAGCAATTGAAGGAATAACAGATAATTTAATTGATAGATTTTATAGCAAGGGATCAAATCCCAACAATATCCATGTCGCCATAGGTCCTTGTATAGGAAAAGAATCATTTGCGGTAAAAGATGATATGATTAGGATTGCTTTGCAAAAAGATGAGACCAGCGAGGAGTTTTTTAACCAAGTTTCTAATTTATATTATTTCGATCTTCCGGGTTATTTATTAAGTAAAATTAAATCAAAAGGGATTTGTAATATCGAATGGATAGGTGAAGATACATTTAAAAGCCCTCAAAAGTTCTTTAGTTATAGACATGAAACGCAAAATAATAATCTAGTTACTGGAAGAATGATAAGCGTAATAGGTCTAACTAAAACCTAATTATTGTTTGAATTTTGTAATATTAAAAAATTTATTTCTTGCCTAGTTTGAAGTTGGTTGCTATCAGAATTATAAAAAATATATTTGGTATTTTTAATGAAAATAGTTGCTTGTAATTCTAATCAACCGCTAGCAGAAGGAATCTCTGCATATCTGAACCAGCCACTGACTAAAGCTGTAGTTAGAAGGTTTTCAGATATGGAAGTTTTTGTTGAAATTCAAGAAAATGTTAGAGGTGAAGATACTTTTATCATTCAATCTACTTCATACCCAGCAAATGACCACTTAATGGAATTATTAGTTACTATAGATGCTCTAAGAAGAGGGTCTGCAAGAAGAATCACTGCTGTCATTCCATATTTTGGATATGCAAGGCAAGATAGAAAATCTGGCCCTCGAACACCAATCTCAGCCAAATTAGTTGCAAATCTAATCACAGTTTCAGGAGCTGATCGGGTGTTGACAATTGATCTCCATGCTGCACAAATCCAAGGGTTTTTTGATATACCGACAGATAATTTATTTGCAGTGCCCGTGTTTATAGAAAACATACTTGAAAATTATAACCCTAAAGATTTGTGTATAATTGCACCAGATGTTGGAGGCGTTCTAAGAGCTAGATCAATCGCAAAAAGATTGAATACTGATTTGGCAATAATTGACAAAAGGCGAGAAGCTCCGGGTCAGTCTGAAGTCATGAATATAATCGGTGAGGTTAAAGAGAGGAATTGTTTACTAATTGATGACATAGTTGATTCTGGTGGAACACTATGTAATGCAGCAGAAACACTAATCTCTTCTGGAGCCCTGAGTGTAGATGCCTATGTAACACATGGCGTTCTTTCAGGGGGTGCAGTCGCTAAAGTAGCTTCATCTCCTTTAAACTCTTTAGTTACAACAGATAGCATTGCAGCAACTGAAGCTTTCAGGGTAGCGAAAAATGTAAAGCACATTTCAATAGCTCCACTCTTAGGAGAAGCTGTAAAAAGAATTCATATGGAAAGATCAGTATCTTCTTTATTCGACTAGCAAAACATTATGCAAAACATTATATATTGATTTTTTCCATTTTTTTTATTTTTTTTGTAGCATTATTTAATAAAAATGTTCTATAAAATGATTTTTTGGAATGACTTCATAATTTAAAACTTCAAGGAGAGATAGTTGTGGCTGAAACTACAATTGTAAATGCAAATTTAAGAAATAATGTAGGCAAAGGATCTGCCAGGGCAATCAGAAGATCTGGAAGAATACCGGCTATTATTTTTGGAGATAAAAAAGATACTATCTCTATCGACATTGAAGAACGGGAATATAAAAAATTAATGAACCAATCAGGTATATTCAGTAGATTGATAGACATTACCTTAGAGGGCAAATCAAATGTTGTGTTAACAAGAGATATACAAGTTCATCCAGTTACAGAAAATCCTTTGCATATTGATTTTCTTAGAATAGGCAAAGGCTCTATTATAACTGTCTCTATACCTGTTGCATTTATTAATGAAGAGCTTTCTCCAGGATTAAAATCTGGAGGTGTTTTAAACACAGTCAGATTTGAATTAGATCTGGAATGTCCAGCTGATAACATACCAGAAAAAATTGAAGTCGACCTCGAGGGATCAGTTGTTGGTGACTCTATCCATATTAGTGCCGTGAAACTCCCAGATGGTGTGAAACCAACTATAACAGATAGAGATTTTACAATTGCTACTATTGCAGCACCTACTATAATGGTTGAACCATCAGTCGACGAAATTGATGACGAAGAAACAGATGAAGAGGCAACCGCAACAGAAGAAGAAAGTAAAGAAACTGATAGTGAAAGTGAACAATAACTATTAGAATTAAGAAATGTTTTTGCATATAGGCCTTGGAAACCCTGGTAAAGAATATAAATTACATCGCCATAATGTAGGTTTTATGGCAATAGATAGCCTCTTAGAATTTTATAATATAAAAATTGATAAAGAAAAATTTAATGGTTTGTATGCTATACATTCTTCTCCTGCCCGGAAAATTATTTTTCTCAAACCTCAAACTTTCATGAACAATTCAGGTATTTGCGTTTCATCAATTATGAATTACTACTCCATAAAACCATCCTCTGTAATAGTTTGGCATGATGAAATAGATTTAGAAAAGGGAAAAATAAGAGTTAAATATGGTGGAGGGCATGGGGGTCATAACGGAATAAGGGATATCAACAAGTATATTGGAGATGACTTTTACAGGGTTAGAATAGGTATAGGTAGACCTGAGAATAATGTACCCCCTTCTAAATGGGTACTTTCTTCATTTCATCAAGAAGATTTGGAAAAGTGGTTATATAGTCTATTAAAGATCATGGCTAAAGAGTCAGAAAAACTATTAACAGATGATTGTATAGATTTTATGAATAAAGTTTCTCTTGATGCAAACAATTCCAGGAATAATAATTAAATATGGGGTTTAATTGTGGAATTATTGGTATGCCTAATGTAGGAAAATCTACATTATTCAATGCGCTCACTCAAACCAGCCAAGCAGAATCTGCAAACTATCCATTTTGTACAATTGAACCAAATACTGGAAGAGTGTCAGTCCCAGACAACCGCTTAAAAAAATTAGCAGAAATAGCTCAATCGCATAAAATTATATATGCGCAACTAGAATTTGTGGACATTGCAGGGCTTGTTAGAGATGCTTCAAAGGGTGAAGGGTTAGGAAATCAATTTCTAGCACATATACGCGAGGTTGATGCAATTGCACATGTATTGAGATGCTTTGATGATGAAAATATAACTCATGTAGAAGGTTCAATTAACCCAATAAGAGATTTAGAGATAATTGAGACAGAATTACTTTTGGCAGATTTGGAAAGTTTAGATAAGCAAAGAATAAATCAAGAGAAAAAAGTCAGAGGAAACGAAAAAGAGGCGAAGTTAAAGCTTTCATTGATAGAAAAGATTTATCCTAAAATGTCTGATGGATTGCCTGCAAGAAAGATAGAAAATTTAAACGATCAAGACCACATCTATTTATCTGAATTAAACCTTATAACACTCAAACCAATGCTATACGTATGTAACTTATCAGAAGAAGATGTTATTAATGGCAACCATTATTCCAAACAGGTTTTTCAGAAAGCAAAATCTGAAAATGCTGGTTACACCCTAGTAAGCGCTCAAATAGAGCAAGAACTCTCTCTTTTAAATGAAATTGAAAGGAATGAATTTTTAGATTCAATAGGGATGAAAGAGCCAACATTAAATAGATTAATTAGGTCAGGCTATAATCTTTTAGATTTAATTTCGTTTTTTACAGTAGGACCTAAGGAAGCTCACGCATGGACTGCAGCGAGTGGCGTCAAGGCACCACAAGCAGCAGGGAAAATTCATACTGATTTTGAAAAAGGTTTTATAAGGGCCGAAACAATAAGTTATCTAGACTTTATAAAATGCAATGGTGAAAATGGAGCAAAAGATGCAGGTAAAATGAGGGTGGAAGGTTCAGATTATTTAGTTAAAGATGGGGACATATTTAATTTTAGATTTAATGTCTAATTTAGCTAAGTTTGTTTTTTCTTTAAATTTGCCCATATTTGTTGTTTAGCCATATATGATAGAACAGCCATAATTAATAGAAATGCTATAGCAGCAATACCTGTTCTTTTTCTTTCTTCCATTTCTGGTTCAGCGGCCCAGCTTAAAAATTCAGTAACATCAGATGCCATTTGCTCAATGCTAGCCTTTGTTCCGTCAGCATACACCACCCCGTCATCATAAAGAGGTTGCGGCATAGCTATTAAATTTCCACTGTAATATTTATTATAATACATCCCCTCTAAAACTTTAATACTATCAGGAGCTTCCTTATAACCTATAAGCAAGGAATATAAATAATCGGCACCGCCACCTCTAGCTTTTGTAATTAAAGATAAGTCTGGAGGGTAAGCCCCTCCGTTTGCTGCTTTTGCTGCATTCACATTGGGATATGGAGAAACAAAATGATCAGAAGGTCTTCCAGGACGTTCAAACATTTCACCATCATCATTAGGTCCATCCATAACTGTAAAATTTGCTGAAAACGCCTTGATCTCTTCCTTATTATATCCTAGATCAGAAAGATTTCTATAGGCAATATACTTAAGTGAATGGCAACTAGAACAAACCTCAGTATAAACCTGCAAGCCCCTCTGAAGTGAAGATTTATTATATGTCCCAAACGGGCCGAGAAAGCTCCAACTTTTATTTTCTCCTTTTTCTAAAGGATCTGAAGCATGAACAGAAAATGAGAATAATGAAAAAACCATAAGAATAAATACAGTTCTCATCATTTTTGACCCCTTGGAGTTGTTGCACCCAGTTCTGAAGAGCCACTTGAAAAGATAGGGTCACTAATCGATTTTGGTAAAGCTTTAGGCGTTTCAATTACATTTAGTAACGGAATGATAATAAGAAAATGGATAAAATACCAAGCAGTACAAGCTCTTCCTAAAATGAGATAAATACCCTCAGGATTTTGGACGCCCAAGTATCCTAGAGCAAGCATGTTAATAATAAACAGCCAATAAAAGACTTTGTACATTGGCCTAAAATGAGCACTTCTAACTGGAGATCTATCAAGCCATGGCAATATAAATAAAATACCTATAGCTCCAAACATTGCTAGAACTCCTAACAACTTATCAGGAACAGCTCTTAAAATTGCATAAAATGGTGATAGATACCATTCCGGAACAATGTGGGCAGGAGTTGATAATGGATCTGCAGGAACATAATTTTCTGGATGTCCTAAAAGGTTTGGAACAAAGAAAACAAACACACAAAATATAGCTAGAAAAACAGACAAGCCAAAAAAATCTTTTATAGTGTAGTATGGATGAAATGGTATCATGTCTTTATCATTTTTAACATCTATTCCTAATGGATTATTTGATCCGAATCTATGTAAAGCCACAATGTGTAAAAGTATTACGCCAGCAATCACAAAAGGTAAAAGATAGTGCAGAGCATAAAATCTATTTAAAGTGGGATTATCTACAGTATAGCCCCCTAATAGCCAGCTTACAATTGGCTCCCCAACAAATGGAATAACACTAAAAAAGTTGGTAATTACAGTTGCACCCCAAAAACTCATCTGTCCCCAAGGAAGAGTGTAACCTAAAAAAGCAGTGGCCATCATAAGCAAATATATAACTACACCTAAAATCCATAATAATTCCCGAGGGGCTTTATATGAGCCATAATATAAATTTCTGGCCATATGAATATAAACAACTATGAAAAAGAAACTTGCTCCATTCATATGTATGTATCTAATAAGCCAACCTCCATTTACATCTCTCATTATTCTTTCAACAGAGTCAAAAGCGTGATCGACATGAGCTGTATAGTTCATAGCCAAAGCAATTCCGGTTATAATCATTATTACTAAAACAACACCCGCAAGTGATCCAAAATTCCACCAATAGTTCAAATTTTTTGGTGTTGGGTGTTCTGTTCCTACTGCTTCATTCATTGCAGTAAATATAGGGAGCCTAGTGTCTATCCAATTAATTATAGGATTTTTAAACTGTGATTCTGGAGGAGAAATTTTCATTTTATACCTTAAAATTATCCTATTTTTAATACATTATCTGAAATAAAGCTGTATGGCGGTATCTCAAGGTTTTGAGGTGCAGGACCTTTTCTAATTCTTCCTGAAGCATCATAATGTGAACCATGACAAGGACAAAACCAACCCCCATAATCACCTTTGCCATCACCTACTTTTTGGCCTAACGGAACACATCCAAGATGCGTGCAAACTCCCATCACTACAAGCCACTCATCTTTTTGAACTCTATCTTCATCTGCCTGTGGGTCTCGCAAAATTTCTAAAGAGACCTTCCTAGAATCATTAATTTCTGTTTCAGTTCTCCTTCGTATAAAAACTGGTTTTCCTCTCCACTTAACTGTCAGAGCTTGCCCAATTTCTAATGCTCCTATGTTCACTTCTGTTGAGGACATAGCCAAAGTATCTGCAGCTGGGTTCATTTGGTCAATGATGGGCCATATTGCAGCACCTGTTCCAACGGCACCCATTGAATAGGAAGCTATAACTATAAAATCTCTTCTGGATTTATCTTTGCTCACTAAAATTTCCTTATTTTTTACTCAGTTCATTTACGTAAAATTACTCCTTTTTGCGATAATTTCTGCAAAGGTGCAAGGACTTATTAATATAAAATCAATTTTTTTTTATTAAAAAAATTAAAATTATCAAAATCCACTTTACTTCCACTTTACTTCTGGAGGGAGACTCATCAAAATTGCATCAATATTGCCTCCTGTTTTTAATCCAAAAAGAGTGCCCCTATCATAAATTAAATTGAATTCTACATACCTTCCTCTTTTAATTAATTGTTCTTCTCTATCTTTATCACTCCATGAAGTGTTCATTGTTGCCTTTACAATTTGAGAATATGAATTCAAAAATGTTTCACCAATATCCTTTATAAAACCAAAATCTTTATCCCAATTTCCAGTATTTATATAATCAAAAAAAATTCCTCCATCACCCCTGGTCTCATTTCTGTGCTTAATAAAAAAGTATTCATCTGCCCAAGCCTTAAATTTTTCATAATATTCCTTATCATGGCCATCACAAGTCTTCTTAAAATCAGAATGAAATTTACTAGACATTTTAGGAGAAGGTTTCATCGGGGTAATATCCCCGCCACCTCCAAACCATGTTTTAGAGGTAGATATTAGTCTAGTGTTCATATGAGCAGCAGGAACAAACGGGTTTTTTGGATGAGCTACTAATGAAATTCCACTGGCCCAAAATTTTCCATCTTTTTCTGCTCCATTTATACTTGTTCTAAAGCTCTCTGAAAAAATACCATGTACTGTTGATATATTAACTCCTACTTTTTCAAATACTTCACCTTTCAAAACACTCGTTTTCCCACCTCCACCACCTTCTCTTTTCCATTTACTAACTTTGAATGAATTTTTATTGGGCAATGAATTCTCAATTTTTTCAAAACTTAAGCAGATCCTGTCTCTTAAACTGGAAAACCATTTCTCAGCTATATCTTTTTTTTCTTCTAATAGACGGTAGTTATTATTTTTCATAAATTTTTGGGGCTCATTAAAAATAAAAAGTCAATAAAAAATTAAATGATATAATATTGATTTACAAATTTAATTATTAATTTCAGATAATAATTGATCTTTAGCAATTAAGAAATTTGACTTTACCCATATTATTTCTAATTTTTTTAAAACATTACCTAAATCTACTCCCTGCCTAAATCCTAACTTTATCAAATCATCCCCACAAATAGGAAATTCAGGCTTTGTAAATTTTAAAATTAGCTTCATTCTATTTTTAATTTTATCTGTAATATCTGAAGATAATAAAAGTCTTAATGCTGCATCATCACCTAAGTAATAAGCATAAAATTTCCAGTCATCTGACAACAGTTGATTAATTTCTTTTTTAACCAATGCTTTCTTTAAGTTAAAAAAAACTAATTTTTCACAAGATGAGAGTGGAAAAAACTTTAAAAATTTTCCTGTTTGATTTCTATAAGTTAATATAGCCAGTTTGCTGATCCAATTTAAATTAATTGAGAACTCTTGTAAGGCTTTAATCTTGGTAAGCTCAAACTTTATACCATAACAAGCTAGATCTAAATTTGTTTTTATCATCAGATCTGCAGAAATTATTGATTTACTAAGGTTTTGAGAAAAAATTATTCTTTGCTCTTGGAGAATTCTTTCTTTGGATAGGCTTTTAATCTGGTCACTATATTTCTTTAATACTAAAATTTTTTCTTCGCTAACTTCTTTTGACGAGTATTTAACTTGAAACCTAATGAATCTTAACATCCTCAAATAATCTTCTTTAATTCTCTCTCCAATATCACCTATAAATTCAACTCTTTTATTGAATAGATCTTTAATGCCATCTACTGGGTCATAAATGTTGCCCAATGGATCTATATAAATGGCATTTATTGTTAAATCTCTTCTTTTCGCATCAACTTCCCAATTTTCATGGAAATCAACATCAGCATATCTGCCCTTTGAAACAATATCTTTTCTTAATGATGTCACTTCGATATGCAAGCCTTGAATTTTTAAAGTTACAGTTCCATGTTTGATGCCATGATCTATATATCTAATGTGTTTATTTTTAAATATTTTTATAATTTGTTTTGGCTGTAAATTAGTTGCTAAGTCAAAGGATGTATTTTTTTCAATAATTTTTTCTTTTAATAAAATACTCCGAACAACACCACCCACCAATGCAACTTTACCGTTTGCTTTATTGATTGTATTAAAGGTCTCCACTAGTCCTTTATGGTGGAAAATTTTATGGAGAGGTTTTAATTTTTTCGTATTAAAAAAACTTGCCATTTGGAAAGATGCTTTATTATTTTTCTGAAAATTCACCTGGAACTATTTTCCCATCTTCCATTTTTGCAGGAGAGTAATTTGAGCCACTCGGTGCATTAGAAGTTTGAGATAGCAAAATACCTATTATTATAGTCATTATAGAAAGGGCAATTCCAAATAACATTAATACTGATGGCCCATTAACTGTTTCACCTTTTCTTTTTGCAACAATACTCTCAATCCACCAAATTAAAATTGGAATGGTTAACGCGATAGCTATAAAAATTAGTTTTTTCATTTATTCACTTTCTAATGATAATGTCATATTTCTTTTATTCCAAATCCTAGAGGCCAAACAAACTAAAATTGCAGCTGTTGCTCCCCAAATATTATGTTCCAAATAATTGATTTTCCAGAACTTATAAAGACCATCTTCAAAAGTCTTGCTCGTCCAAATTAAATTTGAGTTATCAGCTAGTATATCAATTGGAAGAAAAATTACTTCTGAAACTTCACTTTTGTTTATTGATAAGTTCTCTAATGATTTTAAGATTCCCACAAATGTTTTAATATGAAAACCTGTGCCAGTGATGTAATCATCTAGTCGACCAATTACTTTAATATCATTTTCTAAAATTCCAACTTCTTCAAACGTTTCTCTTAAAGCTGTATTTAATGAGTCTTTGTCTTCTTTTTCTATACTTCCACCTGGGAAGCTAATTTCTCCTGCATGGTGGGCTAAATTCTCCGATCTTTTGGTTAACAGAACAAACGTCTTGTTGTTCTTTTCAAAGAACAAACACATTACTGCTGACTTTTTGGCAGTTGAATTTAATTTTCTTAATGAAGATTTAGATGTTCGTGAAATTATTTTTTCAATCAAACCCAAACCAATTAATTTCATTTTAAAATTTTTCTCCACTATTCTATGCAATCAATTTTAAAGAATATCTTGTCACTCCAAATACCATAGCATTCCTTTTCATCCTTAACAGCATATTTAACCATCTCATAATAAACGGATCTTAATATCAAAGCCTTTAAGCCTCTGTAAATGAAAACATAAGGCCTAGGATTTTCATTGTTATCAAATTCTATTCTTAAGTAGTTTTTTCTACCCAATAGAAATTTTTCATCCAAATTTGTAGTAACCCAACAATTTCCTTCCTCACGGTAACCCTCATAATGTATTTGCTTTATTATAAATGGTGCATCATCAACTTTAATAACCCCCTCTTCTTTTGGTGTGATTAGCCAATAATTTTTATCTTCTTTATAATGTAAGACTGAAGCAAATAATTTAACTAGTTCAAATCTTTGGATTTTAGATCCCTCATGAAACCAATCTCCATTAGAAGCTATTCTAATATCGTAATTATGAAATTCTTTTTGTTTCATTATTATTACTTTTTATATTTTTGATTAACCTTTTAACTATATATAAATTTTAATTTAAATTAATAAATAAAAGCCATTGCAATTTTTATCCGCAAAGGTGTAATCATTATACATCATAAATTATTAATTTAACTTAGATATGTATATTTACCTCCCTATTGCTGAAGTCTCTATGAATATATTTGCTATCGTAGGGTTAGGAGGAATGGTGGGTTTCCTATCAGGATTATTTGGAGTAGGAGGTGGTTTTCTTATGACCCCACTTCTCATATTTCTTGGCATTCCTGCTGCAGTAGCTGTTTCTACTGAAGCTAATCAAATTGTAGCTTCTTCTGTATCAGGTGTTATAGCACACTGGAGAAGGAAAAATGTAGACTTTATGATGGGATTTGTTTTGTTAATCGGTGGCATTATAGGCTCTAGTTTTGGAGTATGGTTATTTGCTTTTCTTAAAACAATTGGACAAATTGAGCTTGTTATACGCCTTGCATATGTTGTTTTCTTAGGGTTGATTGGTTTTTTGATGGCTTGGGAATCAACTAAAGCTATTTTAAAGTCAAGGACTCCTGGTGCCTCACGGGGCAAGCTTCACCAACATAATTGGCTCCATGGACTTCCATTTAAAATTAGGTTTAGACGGTCTAAACTATACATAAGTGCTCTACTGCCATTATTTATAGGCGCTTTTGTTGGGGTTTTATCTGCTATTATGGGTGTAGGTGGAGGATTTATAATCGTTCCAGCAATGATATATGTGCTTGGTATGCCAACTGCTGTTGTTGTAGGGACATCACTTTTCCAAATAATATTTGTAACAGCAAATGTAACATTTCTTCAATCCATTACCACACAAACAGTTGATGTTGTATTGGCAGGATTATTGATGTTAGGGGGTGTAATTGGTGCGCAAATTGGAAGTAATGCAAGCTCTCTGTTAAGAGGCGAGCAACTTAGAGGATTGTTGGCATTATTAGTTTTAGCTGTTTGTTTTAAACTTTTCATGGATTTGACGCTTACACCTACTGATATTTTCTCTCTGGATATTATAAGATGATAAAATATTATATATTTTTTTTAATAATTATTTTTCCAAACTATGGTTTTTCAAAGTCCATTGTTGCAGATCTGTCTTCTGATTCAATTAGTATTAATACTGGCTTTAATGGCGCTGAATTATTATTATTTGGTTCTTTTGATGGCCTTGAAGGCGATGACTTGGTTATTTCAGTTGAAGGGCCAAAAGCAGACACTATCATTTATAAAAAAGAATATGTGTCAGGCATCTGGATTAATAGAGAAAATGTTACTTTCAATAATGTACCATCATTTTACTATACAGTTTACAGCAATACAAAAATGAGCCTTGAGAATTTAGAGTTACTTAAAAGGGAGAAAATTGGAACTGCGAATCTAGAGTTAAAAACTATAAAAAAATTACGTTTGGAAAATTTAAACGTGTGGAGAAATTCTTTAGACAGAAGAATGAGAAAAAAGGGAATATGGGTTTTGTCGAAAGGTGTTGGATCTGAATCAATAGAAATTAAAAATAATAAATTGTTTCGTGCTCCTGTTGTTTTGCCAGCCACTGTATTGCCAGGTGAATATAAGGTTTCAATTTTGCATTTAAGAAATGGTAAAATAATTTCTAAGGAAAACACAAAAATTTCAGTTCAAAAAACAGGTTTGGAAGCAAAAATATATAATTTTGCTCATGAATACTCAATATTATATGGAATATTTGCTATACTGTTAGCTATATGTGCGGGGTATATAGCTGCTTTTAGTTTTAGAAAAATTTAAAAATTAATTTAAGTGAGGCAATATGACTAAAAAGGAAGGTAATAAAGAGAAAAGCAGAGTTTTTCTTGTTGTAATAGACGCTTCTCAAGAGCAGCATCAGGCTATAAGATTTGCATGTAAAAGAGCACGTTCCACTGGCGGAAGGGTTGCTTTATTTAAGTGCCTCAGTCCAGCTGAATTTCAACATTTTGCAGGGGTTGCAGAGATTATGAGAACTGAAACAAGGGAAAATGCAGAAAACTTACTAAGAAAAATTTCTGAAAGTGTAATTGAAATATCAGGGCAAATACCTGTTCTATATGTCCGCGAAGGTGACGCCAAAGAAGAGTTAATAAAATTAATTGATGAAGAAGAAATAATTTCCATCCTTGTACTGGGAGTTTCAACCGGAAGTTCCGGGCCTGGACCATTAGTTACACATATTACATCAAGAGGCGCTTCTGGTTGTAGAGTGCCCGTAACACTTGTGCCTGACAATATGACCGATGATGCAATAGACGCTTTAACTTAAATTAAATTAGTTAATAACTTTGGCACTTATTATTTTATCAGGATCTGATGGAGGCTCTCCAACGTTTATTGATTCAACTGTTTCCATTCCTTTTTCAACTTGTCCCCATACAGTATACATTCCAGTTAATTGCCCACAGCCATCAAAACAAATAAAGAACTGACTATCACCGCTATTAGGGTCATTAGCTCTAGCCATGCCTACGGTTCCATAAGTGTATTGATAATCAGAGAATTCAGCATTTAAATTTTTGCCGCTTCCACCAGTTCCATTTCCCAAAGGGTCTCCTGTTTGAGCCATAAAACCAGGAATAACCCTATGAAAAATTATTCCGTCATAAAACCCTGATTTAACTAATTCTATAATTCTTGCAACATGTTCTGGAGCAAATTCTGGTAATAACTTAATTACTATTTCACCTTTAGAAGTATTAAGCTGTATTTTGCTACCATCTGTTTGAGAGGCGGATGCGACTTGCTCAACAATAAAAAAAGAGGTTATTAAAGCGATTATGTTTTTGAACAACTGACTTCTCCTTAAATGGATTAATTTTTTTTATTATGTAATATTTAATTAATTATATATTTTCAATAAATAATTTAAAATAAGAGAAAATTATGATGTCAAAAATTTGCGGCCACAGAGGAGCCGCTAAATACAAACCAGAAAATACTTTTTCAGGTTTTGAATGGTGCGTAAAAAATAATATAAATTGGTCCGAATGTGATGTCCAATTGACCAATGAAAATATAGCTTTAATCATTCATGACCAAACCTTAGATCGTACTTCCAACTCTACTGGGCTTGTTCAAAGAGTTAAACTGGATGAATTAGAAAGTATAAATGTAGGAACTCCGAATTCAAAAGAAACTTTTTATCAGAAAATTCCTACTTTGGAAGAGTTATTAACATTTTGTAAAAATTATAATTTAAATCTTAATATTGAGATGAAATTTTACAAGCCAATAAAAACCATTTATAGAAGAAAGTTGGTTAAAAAAGTCTTAAAGACAATAAAAAAAACGAAAACAGAAAACCAAGTCCTAATATCTTCCTTTGATATTATTTCATTAAAAATTATAAGAGAAAGTTCATTAGAAATTCCTCTCGGTGCTTTATTTGATCGTCTGCCATCAGATTGGGAACAGCAGATTGAAAATTTGAATATTACAACAATCCACCTAGATTTTGAAACTGTCACAGCCTATCAAATAAAAGAAATAGCAAATAAAAGTTTTAAACCTTTTGTATATACTTGCAATGAACCCCCTAAAATCAAATCATTATGGAATGCCGGGTTAGAAGGCGTCATAACTGATGACCCGTTAATATTTAAATAAAAATTGTTTTTTTTAAAATTTTTATTAATTATGGTTATTTAACTTTACAAAATTTTGGCTAAAACATGGATGCGTATATATCAATTGATCAAGGAACTACTAGTAGCAAGGCGATATTATTTTGTGAAAATGGCTCAATTTTAAAAACCTTCCAAAAAGAATTTACTCAAATTTACCCCCAATCTGGGTGGGTCGAACATGACCCTGAAGAAATTTGGGAAACAACTCAATTAGTACTTTCAAAATTATACAACAGTGATGTTTCAAAAGAACATAGTATTAGAGGCGTTGGCATAACAAACCAAAGAGAAACCACTATTCTTTGGGATAAAAAAACAGGCAAACCTCTTTACAATGCTATTGTCTGGCAAGATAGAAGAACATCAGATTTTTGTAAAACTCTTGTGGATGCTGGTTTTGAAAAAACTATAGTCAACAAATCTGGTTTGGTTGTGGATCCTTATTTTAGTGCATCAAAAATTAAATGGATTTTAGATAATGTGCCTGATGCAAGGGTAAAAGTAGATAACGGTGAAGTATGTTTTGGAACAGTAGATAGTTTTTTACTTTGGAGATTAACTAATAAAAAGGTCCATGCAACTGATGCAACCAATGCTTCTAGAACAAGTCTATATAATATTGAGAAACTAGAGTGGGACAATGAGCTTTTGGACATATTTGATGTGCCAAAGTCAATACTGCCCAAGGTAATGGATTCTAACTCTAATTTTGGAATGATTTCAAAAAACGTCATGGATTTTGAGCTTCCAATTTTATCAATACTAGGTGACCAACAAGCCGCTGCAGTTGGTCAAGCATGTTTCTCTCCAGGAAACATAAAGTCAACATACGGAACAGGTTGCTTCGTAATTATCAATTCAGGAAATAAAATTATAAAATCAAAATCTAGGCTGTTGGGAACTATTTGCTATAAAATTGACGGTAAAGCAACGTACGCTCTAGAAGGATCTATTTTTGTTGCAGGAGCAGTAGTTCAATGGTTAAGAGACAATCTCAAAATATTAAAATCTGCTGAAGAAACTGAACAAATAGTTAATTCATTGGAACATAATTCTGATGTCTTTTTAGTACCAGCATTTACGGGACTTGGATGCCCTTATTGGGATGCCGATGCCAGAGGGGCATTATACGGTATAACCAGAAATACTGGGAAAAATGAAATTACTAGAGCTGCGATAGAATCTGTAGCATATCAAACAAGAGACCTTTTTAAAGCAATGTCTGAGGATGGAATATCTCCTCAAAATCTAAGAGTTGATGGGGGAATGACTAATAATAACTGGTTAATGCAGTTTTTAGCGGACATTCTAAAAATTAACGTAGAAAAACCGAAAGTTACTGAAACAACTGCTCTAGGTGCCGCGATGATGGCAGCCTATACTGATGGAAAGTTTTCCTCTCTTGAAGAATTATCAAAATTATGGTCCTCAGATAAAACATTTAATTCAAAAATGACCGATATTAAAAGAAATAGCTTGCTGGGCAAATGGGACTATTATGTTTCAAAAACATTGACCTAAATTGTTAGGAGCCTTCCGCTAATAACCTTGGTCCAGATACGCCTGTTGTCATCCAACTATCTTTTAAAGAACTCTCCGCATCTACTTTTTCAAGCGACCATAGATAAGTATAGGCTTTATTGTTGCGAGCTTCAATTCGAACAGCAACACCAGCATTTTTGCCATCATTGAATATTTCCTTAGTTTCAAACTTTAAATTATTTAGTAAAATAGAATAAGCTGGTGTTCTTATCATGTTAGCAAATTTAGGGAGTGGCCCAGTAACCATCTTATTTCTGGGATGAGCAAATTCCCATGTTTGTCGGATTCCCAGATCATTACTTTCATCATTTGACTGAAGTGCAAAAAGCTGAACTTCAACCACTTCAATAGGGTTTATGCCTGGATTGGGTTTAACTAAATTTTCTGCAAAGATTGATTTGCTTAAAAATATTATTGCTACAAAAAGAAAAATTCTATACATATGCCCCTCTAAAACATTAATATCATTCATATATATGAACTAAATTCTTTTTCAATTCATTTAATAAATAATATAATTTGATAATGATAAAAAATTACTAAATTTGAAGATAAAAAATCCAATGATTTACAAATTTAACAATCCAACAGTGCCTAATATTTATTTGAATATTGGGCATTTAATTGATCATTTCATGATGCTTATTTTTGCTAAAGCTGCATACGATAGTGGTCGTTATTTTGGATTGCATTACGATGAAATGATTATTTATGGAACTCTTGGAATGGTTTTATTTGGTGCCACAGCGCCTTTAGCAGGATTTTTATCAGATAAATATGGAAGAATGCCTCTAATGATCTTATACCATTTTGGAATAGGAATATCTGCAATTTTGGCCTCTCTATCAACTTCAACATATCAATTAGCTATGTGTTTAGCTTTAATAGGGATGTTTGCCTCTATCTATCACCCAGTTGGCATTGCAATGCTATTGCAACGGCCAGGTGTTGTTGGTTTAAGAATGGGAATTAATGGCTTGTGGGGAAATATGGGAATTGCAGTAGCGCCTATCGTCACTGGCGTTCTTCTTTATTATGGAGATTGGAGATTAACTTTTATGGTCCCTGGAATAATTTGCATAATTTTTGGAATTTTGTTTTTTATAAGCATTGCCTCAAACGAAGATTCTAACAGCAAAGAAAATAATCAGAAAAAAAATTCGCTTGAATTTGCACCCAACTGGCAGCAAGCATTAATTGCTCTAGCTTTATCTACTGCTTCAGGCGGTTTTATATTTGGAGCCATGAGTTTTCTTTTGCCTAGATATTTTGAAATGCATTTAAATGATGTATCTACAAATGTTGCTATTACAGGAATCTTAGCTGGAGCAGTTTATGCTTGTGCGTCATTCGCTCAAGTTTTAGTTGGCTGGTTGATTGATAGAATATCACCTAGGTTAGTATTGTTTTGGATATCTGTTGGTCAAATTTTATTTATCTTCCTGGCCTCAAAGTTTGAAAACTTATCACTCTTTTTTCTTTCAATAGCTGCGATGTGTTTTGTTTTTGGACAAATTCCAATTACTGATACAATTTTAGTTAGGTATATTCCTGATTTTTGGAGGTCCAGGGTCTTAAGTGCTAAGTTTTTATTAAATTTATGCATTGCGGCTTCAGTTTTACCAATAACTAGCCTACTCTTACAAAGAGGTTTTGAATTAAAAATGATTTTCTCTTTAGCGAGTATAATTGCGATCGGGGTGTTAATTTCTTCTATACTGCTCCCTAAACAAAGTAAGGAATTAAACCCAAATATTTAATTAAGTTTATGTGTATATTTTTCATTCCCTAATTAATTTAACATTATTTTAAATTATAATAATTTATCATTTAATTAAAGCTTACTATATTTTATGTTGAATAAAGTTATGATAAAGTTTTCTGCAAATATTTCATTATTATTTACTGAATTTGAATTTCTTGATCGTTTTAATGAATCTAATAAACTAGGTTTTAATGCTGTTGAATTTCAATTTCCTTACGAATATGACCCTCATGCAATCAAGAGAAAACTGAAACAACATCATTTGTCACTGAGTATTTTTAACTCACCACCAGGAAATTTTAAAAATGGTGATAGAGGCTTAGCGTGCCTCCCAGAAAGAAAAAAAGAGTTTAAGGAAACAATTGACACTGCTATTGAATATGCTGCAATTATCAATGGAAAAAACATTCATGTAATGGCAGGATTATGTGAAAAACATGATGAATTAATACTGAAAAAAACATATATCGAAAATATAAAATGGGCATGTGATCGTTTTCAAAAAAATAATCTGACACTCCTAATAGAAACAATTAATCAAAGAAATATCCCTAATTATTTCTTATCCTCAACAGATTTAGCTATTGATCTCATTAACATAATTGATAGATCAAACTTAAAATTACTCTTTGATATTTATCACCACCAAATCACAAGAGGAGACGTAACAAAATACTTGGAAAAATATTTTTCGTATATTGGTCATATTCAAATAGCAGGCATTCCAAACAGAAATGAACCTGATGATAGTGAAATTGATTACAGCTATGTATTTAAGGTATTAAAAAATTTAAATTATAATAGCTGGATTGGTTGTGAGTACAATCCTAAAGATGATACAGTTTCAGGTATGAAATGGATGAGTAATTTTAATTTATAATGGGTTTAATTTAATAATTCGCTCATCATGACAATTCTTTTCTCCTTGATAGATTGTTCTGCAGCCTGCCCTATCGCAACTGCCCTTAGTCCATCGTCAAGAGTTACCTCAGCCTCTAATTGATTATTTAGGGCATTTATAAAAGCTATATGCTCATAATAAGTAGATCCATGATGATGACCTGCCTCAAGAATTTTTTTATCCACAACCACTTTCTCTGTAGAAATATGATCAGACCCTCTCAGTCCAATTGATAAATCAGATGAATTCTGACCAGATCCATTTGCCGGAACTCCTGTCTCTATTTTACCTTTATGTCCTACCCCACATATTTCTTCTTGAACTTTAGAATTTTCAGCAAACATGCATAAATCTAAAAGTCCCCTTACACCGTTTTTGAAATCAACAATAACAAAAGCATTATCAATAATATCTGGTATTTTCCCATCGTAACTTTCATTTAAGTGATTGTTATCCTGATTGCCACTTGCAAACACTCTTACTGGTTCACTTTTAGTTATCAACCTCATTAGATCAAAGAAATGGCAACATTTTTCTACTAAAGTTCCACCGCTGTTTTTAGCGAATCTATTCCAATTATTGACTTTAGCCAGAAATGGAAATCTATGTTCCCTAATTGAAAGCATCTTCAAATTTCCAATAGTACCTTTATGAACCTCTTCAATAAACCTTGCGACTGGAGGCATATATCTGTACTCCATTGCTGTCCATATAACTCCCGGATAATTGATTGTTTTTGCCTTAAACTCTTGGCAGTCTTCTACCGTTGTGCATAATGGTTTTTCAATTAATAGATGGGCATTTGTTTTAACTATATCTCTTAAAACATCTATGTGAGTAAAATTAGGTGTTGCAATAATATAAACATCAGCAATATCAGCTTCCATTAAGTTAATATGGCTTTTAAATGTTGGAACATTTTTTTTTAGGACCTCAAGACTGCTATCAATCGATGTTCTATTAGGATCGCATAGTGCTGTAACTTCTGCATTGTCAATTAAGGCAATATTTCTGATGTGCTCCATTCCCATAGAACCAGAACCTATTATTGCGTATCTTGTTTTATCCATTTAATTTCCTTTGTAAAATTATATTTTTTAATATTTAAATTGAATAAATCAATAACTCATAGTTTATATAATTAATCGATTTTAAACAATTTAATGATTAGGAGATCAAAATCTCTTTTATTTTTCTAATTTTCAATGCTTTAAAAGTTTTTAATACTTTTATCCTTCGCATAGGCAGGCAACTAGCCTGGGTTGCAATGCTATTAATGGTAATTGTAATTCTCCTCCAAGTTTTTTTTCGATATGTCTTAAATAATGCACTTCCATGGCCAGATGAACTTGCACGTTTTTTAATGCTCTGGATGACGGGATTTATCGCGCCTTCAGCTTATAGATGGGGAGGTTTTGTTTCTATTGAAATGTTACCTCAAATGTTACCAAAAATGATTGAAAACATCTTAATGCTCTTACTTTTATCATTATCGTTGGGGATACTAGTCATTGGATTTAAGTTAGGCCTCCAACATGTCAAGGTTGGTTGGATCTTTGAATCATCTTCAATAAAGATTCCATTTCAATTAATTGGAGGCAAACAAGAAGCAATTAAATTAGCATGGATGTATATGTCATTGCCAGTAGGTATATTTTTACTAATTTTAGTGAATATAGAGTTAATTTTGAGAAAGCTTTTATTAATCTTTCATAACAATATCAAACTCCCTGAAGATTTTGATCAAGAAAATTTAGGTGCTTAAAAAATGTTAGTTTGGTTTTTACCCCTATTTCTAATATTTCTATTAATCGGTTTGCCAGTTTTTTTTAGCCTACTCGCTGCACCAGGAATATTATTATGGCTAAATGGTCAAGCTAGAGATGCAGCAATGCTTTACAGAAATATATATAATGGAATTGATAGCTTCCCATTAATGGCAATTCCATTTTTCATGCTAGCTGGTGAATTAATGAATAGAGGAGGCATTACTCTGAGATTAGTTGAATTCAGTCAAGCTATGATGGGTCATTTAAGAGGAGGCTTGGCACATGTAAATATTTTATCATCTATTTTATTTGCTGGCCTTTCAGGATCAGCAGTAGCTGATACTTCTGCAATTGGCTCCATGTTGATACCCGCTATGGAAAAACAAGGTTACTCAAAAAAATTTGCTGCTGCGATCACTGCTGCCAGCTCAGTGATTGGGCCAATAATTCCACCATCGGGCATAATGATTATTTACGCTTACGTAATGGGAGAAAGTGTTGCTGCATTGTTTTTAGCAGGAATAATACCAGGGGTACTTGTTGGTATAAGTTTAATGATAGTTGTCAGATTAATGGCAAATAGATATAATTTTCCTCCAGCAACTGTAAAATATAACTGGGCTGAAAGAGGTAAAGCTTCACTAAAGGCTTTTTTCCCTTTAATGACACCAGTAATTATTTTAGGTGGAATTTTAGGTGGAATTTTCACTCCTACAGAAGCTTCAGCAGTTGCGGCAGCGTATGCACTTTTTATAGGGTTATTTGTTTTAAAAAGCTTAGAGTTTAAAGATGTACCTAAAGTATTTCAAAAAGCAGCTCTGGTTTCATCTGTAGTTTTACTTTTAGTTGGAGCTGCAATGGCCTTCAAAACGGTAGTGAGCCTTTCACATGCTCCTGAATATTTAGCAGATTTTGTATTAAGCCTAAGCGATAATCCCTACATACTTCTGTTTTTAATAAATATTTTATTATTTATTGTTGGAATGTTTCTAGATGCTGGGCCTGCTATAATAATTTTAGGACCTATTCTAGGTCCTGTTTTTACTGACCTAGGAGTTCATCCTGTCCATTTTGCAATAATAATGTCAGTGAACCTTACTGTTGGTTTAGCTACTCCACCTATGGGTTTAGTTTTATTTGTCGCCTCCTCAGTGTCTGGCGAAAAAGTAGAAACTATTGCTAAAGCAATCCTGCCCTTCCTAGCCGTTGAAGTTGTAGTTATTTTTTTAATAACATATTTTCCTGCACTCTCTATGACAATTCCTTTACTAACTGGTTTTGCTAAATAAACAGACTTGTGAATGGCTGGTATGATATGTTTCAAAGATGTAAATTTTTATAAGCTTTCCATCTTGATTATTATATTTTATACTTTATAGTTTAATTTCTAGTACGAAAACGATTTCAATTTTGTATTATAAGTTTAAAAAAGCAAACAATAAAATTCATGGAGGAAATTTTGTATTTTGAAAAATTTTTAAAACCATTTTGTGCATTAGCATTAATAATAGGTCTTTCTTTTTCAGCTTCAGCTGCGGATTATAATTTAAGAATGACTATGAATTCTAATGACCAAGATGAAGATTATGATGGATCAATAGTATTCAAAAATTATGTAGAATCAGCATCAAATGGTGCTATTTCAGTGGAACTTTTTGTTGGAACACAATTATGTTCTAAGGGAGCTGAGTGTCTTCAAGGCGTATCAGATGGAAGCATTGACATTTATATTTCAACTTCTGGCGGTGCAGCTGGGGTTTTCCCATATGTACAAGTTCTAGATTTACCTTACCTTATGTCTGACGACAGGATTGCTGAAGACGTGATGCAAAGTGATTTTGTTAGAACTGTTAGAAAAATGGCACTAGCTGATTCTAATGACTCAATTCGTTTGATGACTATTGGCAACACTGGGGGTTGGAGAAATTTTGCAAATACAAAAAGGCAAATTGCAGAACCATCTGATATGAAAGGACTTAAAATCAGGACTGTTGTAGCAGATTTACCTCAGGTTCTTGTTAAAGCTCTTGGCGCTTCTCCTACTCCTATTCCATGGCCGGAACTGTTTACATCTTTTCAAACTGGAGTTGTTGAAGGATCAAAGAATGGTATTACTGATATTATGAACATGAAGTTTCCTGACGCGGGTCTTCAATACGTAACATTAGATGGACATGCATATATGGGCGCACTCTGGTGGATGAACAATGCTAAATATCAATCAATGCCAAAAGAGCTTAAAAAAGTCATCACAGATGGTTTCTATGCTCTTCAGCAAGCGACATTTGCTTCACCTAAGAGAAAATCAATAAAAGCATATGAGGATTTTGTTGCAGGTGGTGGCAATCTTTATGTGCCATCTCCAGATCAAAAAGCGATGTTTAAAGATGCGGCTTCTCCTGTTTATGATTGGTTTAAATCAAATGTTAAGGGTGGACCTGAAGTGTTTAACGCACTCACCTCTGCCGTTTCTGATGCTGAAGCGAGGATGGCTGATGCATATGGAAAAGATTTAAATTAATAAAACTAACAATTTCGAGGGACGAGTTTTAATAAATTCGTCCCTTATGTTATTGAAATGGGTAAATCCAAGATTTATAGTCATCAATCAAAATATGTGCTTTTTCAATTTCTTCTGGAGTCATTTTTTTAATCACTTCTTCTTGAGAAATGGCAGCGTCAGGATCGCCACCAATAGCAGAAAGAACATACCAAGTGTAAGCTCTCACAAGATCGGGAGCAGGCAATCCACGACCAACTTCATAGTACCAACCCACTCCAGATTGAGCACCTGGATGCCCTTTCATAGAAGATCTCAGGTACCAATCAAAAGCGCGAATATCATCCCTTTCAACTCCAAGACCCATTGCATACATAATTCCAATGAGTTCTTCTGCTTCTGCATTGCCCGATCTAGCCGCTGGAAGCAATTCGCTCATTGCTTCTTTAAATTTACCTTCTTCCATCAAATCTCTAGCATGCTCAATTTCAGCAAAAGCAATAAGAGGAAAAAAAATAATAGCTATAAAATACTTTATCATATATCACCTATTTTAATTATAATTGTATTTTCCTTCTCAGTAAATAAATCCTATTCATTTCAATTGCCTGATCCATTATCAAAAGAAGATTTTCATTTCTCTGATCCAAAAAAGGCTAAATTAGGAAATCTTCTTTTTTACGATAAAATACTTTCCGGTAATCTAAATATTTCCTGTGGAACATGCCACCACCATGATTTTGGAGGATCTGATGGTCTTTCTTTAGGAATTGGGGAAGGAGGTGAAGGAGTAGGACCAAAAAGAAATGCAGGCATTGGTATTAACAAAATTAAAAAAAGAGTCCCTAGAAATTCACCTGGGCTTTGGAACCTAGGAGCTAAAGAAATTCATACTTTGCTTCATGATGGAAGAATTAGTATCTCTAATATATATGAGAATAAATTCAACACTCCTGCTGAAGAATGGTTACCACCAGAATTAGATAACATTTTATCTGTGCAGGCGCTTTTCCCTATGACGAGACAATTTGAAATGGCTGGTAATTTTGGTGAAAATGAAATTATTGGTCTATCTCATAGAAGAATAGATACTGCTTGGCCGGCAATTACAAATAGAATAAGGGGCAACCCAAAATATGTTGAACTTTTTAAACATGCTTTCAAAGATGTAAACAATTCTGGCGATATTAAAATATCACATATAGTTAATTCAATTTCAGCATTTATTATTTCTGAGTGGACATCTTACAATACTCCCTTTGATGATTTTTTGAATGGCAACAAAAATGCTTTAACTATCAATCAACAAAAAGGGATGGGGCTATTTTTTGGAAAGGGTAACTGCTCATCTTGTCATTCTGGATCTTTATTTACTGATCAAAAATTTCATTCTATTGCTCTGCCCCAATTTGGGCCAGGAAGAACTAGAAGGTTTGATCCTTACACTAGAGATGTAGGAAGAATGGGAGAAAGTGATAATATTAAGGACATGTATAAGTTTAAAACACCTTCTTTAAGAAATATCGTGCTTACTGGCCCATATGGACATAATGGAGCTTACCCAACATTAAAAGGGATTATAAAACACCACTTAAATCCAAAAGAAATGCACAAATTGTGGTCCCCAAAACTCGCTGATCTTACCCCTGCAGAATGGTTAAAAGAAATAGATTTTGTGATCTTCAAGGATAAAAGGGAGAAAAAAAGGTTGCTCTCAAGAATTGGTATAAAAACGGTACAATTGAATAACCAAGAAATTAATTATATTATTGAGTTTCTTCATTCCTTAACAGATAAAGATGGTAATAACAGACCTTTAGGAAGACCAAGTAATGTACCAAGTGGTATACCAGTAGATTAAAATGAAAACTGTATTAGTAACAGGAGTTTCTGTCATTGATTTTATTTTTCAACTTGATGAAATTCCAAAAACGTACGAAAAGTTCAGAGCGAATGATGCTTTTATAACAGGAGGTGGACCTGCTGCCAATGCAGCTGTAGCTGTTTCTAGATTGGGAGGTTCTGCTACTTTAGTATCTAGACTAGGTGAAGATGATATTGCTAAATTAATTAAGTCTGACTTACTCAATGAAGGGATAAATACTAAATATATAAAACAATTTGCAGGTCATAAATCACCTTTTGCTTCAGCATACATAGACAAAAAAGGCGAAAGACAAATTGTTGTTTACCGAGATCATAAAATACCATTGGATGCTTCATGGATAAATGAGATCGAAGATCATGATGTTTACTTGGCTGATACAAGATGGAACGAAGGCACTATAGAAACATTAAAGATTGCAAAAAAGCTTAACCGTCCAGGAGTTCTGGACGCTGAAGATACTGTAACCATCGAAGCAATTCAAAATGCCTCACATATTGCTTTCTCTTTATTTGGATTACAGAGTTTTACTAATAAAAAAAATATAAAGGATGCATTAAAAGAAATTTCCGTAATTACTAAAGGGTGGGCATGTGTTACTAATGGTGAGGAAGGTGTTTATTTTCTTAGTAATTCTGAATTAGTAAATATACCAACTGTAAAAATTGATGCAAAAGATACTTTAGGTGCAGGGGATGTTTGGCATGGAGCTTTTGCACTGAGTTTAGCTGAAGGTAATAATGAAATTGAAGCAGTAAAATTTGCTAATTCAGCTGCTTCACTAAAATGCACTGTTTTTGGAGGAAGGAAAGGCATACCTTTCCGACAAGAATTAGAAAATTTTATAAAGGAGACTCAATAAATGAAATTAAGCCCTGGAAAACTAATGGGAATGAAAAGATTATCAGATGAAAAAGGTATTTTTAAAATGACTGCAGTAGATCAGAGACCCCCTATAAAAAATCCTATTGCTAAACATCTCAACGCCAATGAAGCTCCTTGGGAAGAAGTAGCTAAATTTAAAAATATGTTAATAAAACATCTACAGGATTACAGTACTGCCCTTCTCCTTGACCCGCATTATGCTATTCCAGGATCCATGGATACTTTTAATCCTAAGAAAGGATTGGTTGTAACGTTAGAGGATTCTATTTTTACTGAAACAGCAGATGGAAGACTATCAAAAAATATAGATAACTGGTCAGTTTCAAAAATAAAAAGAATGGGTGCAGATGCTGTTAAGGTCTTGGCTTGGTATAGACCTGATGCAGAAGAAAAAATAGTCAAGGCACAACAAGATTACGTTCAAAAAATTGGTGAAGAATGTATGAAATATGACATATTATTTCTCTTTGAGCTTTTAGTCTACCCTCTTAAAAAAGATGAGCATCAAACTCAAGAATACATTGAAATGAAAAATAAAAAAGCTGAGCATGTTTTAAAGTCAGTGGAAGAATTTGCAAAAGAAAAATATAATGTTGACGTCTTTAAGTTAGAAAGTCCAGTTAATGTAAACCAACTGAGCGACAGTGACTTAAGCTTGTTTAAAGAAATGGGAACACTTGCCCAAAAACCATGGGTGATGTTATCAGCAGGAGCTGGAAAAACAGCATTTAAAAAAGTTCTTGAGTTGGCGTTTAAAGCTGGAAGCTCAGGTTTTCTTGCAGGAAGAGCTATTTGGCTTGATGCTTTTAATCACTATCCTGATTGGAGCAAGATAAAAACCCAACTCGAAACCTCTTCAACAAGCTACCTTTCAGAAATTGGTTTAATTGCTGAAAAACATGCTCTCCCATGGAATAATCATAATTGCTACTCAATAGAAGGTAGTAGATTTCCATACCAGAATTCTGAATTCAGAAACCTATACAAGGAGAATATCTTATAATGAATATTGGTGTGTTAGCTCTTGGCAGGTCAACGCATGACATAGAATTTGCTCATGTCAAACTTAAACAATGTCTGCAATT
>CACAIE010000012.1 GCA_902532475.1 uncultured SAR116 cluster alpha proteobacterium | reverse complement strand
ATGATTTATAGTTAGGTATGATTATAAATTAGAGAAGGCATTTAGATGTTACATTTAAATGTTTAATAGTTAGGTGTTATTATAATCTTAATAAGACATTTAGATGTTACATTTAAGTGTTTGCATTTTCTTATACTAGTAACAGTTAATTTAAGGGTAGACCATTGGGTAGACCATTTGTGCCTGTTGACACATAAAATGTATCACTTAAACTGAGAGTATTACTTGTAAAGCATTTGAATTGGTGCATGTGAAAGGCATTAAACCTCACTCCGGGCGCACCACATCTCATGTTCCATCGGTCTGTAACCGTTGATTTGCAAGTAGTTTTATGATTGCAGATTGGAGGGGTAGACCAGATGGTAAAATGTTTTTAGGTTTAATCTTTCATTGTTATTATTCCATAACAAAATAGATTCCCCAAAAAATGTAGAGAATAAAAATTAACAAAATCCACCCAAAAAACCTTATTACTTTTCTAAATGAAGTATTTTTTCTGTCTAACCTTTCCTGTAATTTCTTTTTCTCTTCAATTTCTCTTACTTCTTTATCTGTTCTTTCTTTTTCATCTATTAAAGATTGTACACGTAGTTTTATGTAGTCTTTTTCAATTTGTTTTTCATCACCTGAAGCTTGAACCATAGCTTTAGTCCACAGACCTTCACGACGTTCACCAGATTTCAATTCGTTAATTACGAATTCATATAATTTTTCTTCCTCAAGTCTTTCTTCTGAAGTGTTTTCTATATCTTTTGTTAATGAATTATCATTATTTATAGGTTCTAATTTTTGATTGGTTTTAGGTTTATTTATAGATTTTATTTTAAAAAGTTTAAATATTATAGGGACTATAGCTATTGTCATAATAACTGCTGAGATTATACCTGCTGCAAAAATACCAAAACTATTAATCAAGAAAAGATTAAAGCCAGTTTCACTATAAATTGGTCCATTGAGGCTAAAAGCAGTTCCCCACACCAATAAAAATAATATTCTCCATCCCCAATCAAACATACTCATCTCAAGTAATATTAATTTTCTTAATCCATTTATACTTTATCACTAAACTATAACCTTTTCCATATCCTTCACCAACACTTCCTCTTGTCCATCCTCCTATCTGGTCTATTAAATCTGAAGGGCATTCCACTGCTCTTAATCTATCTCGCATACTATGCCTAAATCCATGAATAACATTTCCCTCACCTAATCTATTTCGTAGCCATTTATTGATTGCTGCACTGGCAGAGTTGGAGTTACATTTCTTATCATTAGTATAAAGAGGAAAGGCAAATGGGCTATCATTATCACTCTCTACTATTCTTCTTGCTGACCACAAAGATGCTCCAACCAAAGGTACTTTTCTAATGCTACTTTTAGTCTTCAAAGAACGCCATGGGTGAGGTTTAATATCTACATGAGGTATAGATTCATTAACCTTTAAATCATCCTTTAACAGACCTGCAACTTCAGATAAACGCATACCTGTATCGGATATTAAAGCTATTAACCATCGCTTCTCATCATCTATTTTCTTACACTCATTCTGAATAGTTTTAATGTCTTCATTGGCTATGGGTTGTCTTTGCTTACTATCATCCAAGTCAGGCATATAGGTATTAGAGAAGGCATTGGAACAATCTATTCCCTGCTCTCTTATGATTAAATTAATCACACTTCTGATGGTTGAATACATCCTCTTAATGGTATTTATCGTTAATCCTCTATCAATTAAATGGTCACGTAATATGGATGCATCGGAGGTTGAGTACTCATCAATCGGTCTATCACCTAAAAGGTTAATAACTGTTTTAATATTTCTTGCACCAGTCCTGAAGAATACATTGTCTTTACCATTACCCTTCATTTTGAAATACTTCTCAAGAGCAACTGATAGAGTAGGGGCGTTGGATGTAAATGATTTATCTGATTTAATGAGATGTTGCGCTGGTATATTAAACTGGGTCAATCTTAACGACAGCCAATAATCTTCAAGCTTCTGTATTAATGACTTACAAGCACGTGATGCTGATGTATCTGACTTTGTTTTAAGACAAATAATTATTCTATCCCTTGTATAATATGACCGTATATCTTTAGGAACACGCTTACTGAAATAGAATACATCTCTCTTTTTAAATGTGTATTTAACTCTTAAATGGTCTACCATCTGGTCTACCCCTCCAATCTGCAATCATAAAACTACTTGCAAATCAACGGTTACAGACCGATGGAACATGAGATGTGGTGCGCCCGGAGAGATTCGAACTCCCGACACCCAGATTCGAAGTCTGGTGCTCTATCCAGCTGAGCTACGGGCGCTTTTTAGTAGCTAATATTTATATTTTATACAGCTTTTCTAAAACTTAAACAAACATATGAATGTTTCATTTTACTTTTATTAATAATATATTAACTTCAATAAACAAATAGTTTTTATTAGTAGGTTTTTAAGGAGAATGAACAATGAGATTTTTTAATAGTTCTTTTAAGTTTAGGTTAATTTTAATCTTTTTGTTTTTGTTCATTGCCAAACTATCGTTTGCAGACTTTGAATCAGGTCTAAAAGCCTTTAACGATGGTGACTACAAAACCGCTCTTAATAACTGGAAACCCTTAGCAGAGGAAGGTATTTCTAACGCTCAATATAATGTTGGATTGATGTACCACAATGGCCTTGGAGTTAATCAAGACTATAATGAAGCTTTCAAATGGCTTTTAATGTCTTCAGAGCAAGGAAATTTGAATTCCATAAGGCTTTTAAGCACAATGTACGCTCTAGGAAACGGCATACAAAAGGATTATCTAAAGAGTTATATGTGGGCAAAAATTGGTGCAGATAATGATGATCAGAATAGTAAATTAATGTTGGATGGTCTTATTAAGGAGTTGTCAAATTCAGATCTAGATAAAGCTAACGCTCTCGTTAAAGAATGCAATAATAAAAATTTTATTGGTTGTTAACAAAATTAATTACCTGATTAATTAAATTTAATTATATAATTTAAATTATGTCTAAAAATCTTTATGGGTCATTATACATGACCTTAAGTATGTTTGGATATGCGTCATCAGACGCATTTATAAAATATATAGGTTTAATACTTCCATTATCCGAAATCCTTTTTCTAAGAGGTATATTAGCAGTTTTTTTATTACTAATACTTACTTACTTGAGAAATGAACTTTTTGTTTCTGTTGATAAAAATCAGATCAAATTTTTAATTCTAAGGGTAATTGGAGATGTTGGCTGTACGATTTTTTTTCTTACGGCTTTAATAAATATGAAGCTTGCTAATGCAACAGCTGTTTTACAATGTTTGCCTTTGGCTCTGGCATTCTCTGCTTCTGTATTTTTAAAAGAAGATGTTGGCTGGAGAAGATGGTCTGCTATAGTTTTTGGATTTTTTGGCGTATTGATAATCATTAAACCCACCTCAACTGAATTTAATTATTTCTCATTGATGGCATTAATAGCTGTCTGTTTTATTGTTTTAAGAGATTTATCAACCAGAAAACTACATGAGTCAATTCCCTCAACTTTTGTGTCTTTGATTACTGCTTTATCAGTAACAATTACCGGCCTATTATTTCTTCCTTTTCAAACATGGGTAAAGCCATCATTTGAAATAATGGGCTCATTATCAGCAACTGCTATATTACTAATATTAGGCGTATTATTTAATATCATATCCATGAGAACTGGTGAAGTAAGTTTTATTGCTCCATTCAGATATTCAATAATTATCTTTGCAATTTTATATGGAATTATATTTTATAATGAATTTCCTGATAAGCTAATGATATTGGGTAGTATAATGCTTGTTTCAGCAGGTCTTTATACTTTATATAGAGAGCAGATAAAAAAAGAATTATAAAATTATTTCTGGATCACCTTGCTCCCAAACCTTATATTTCAACATTACTTGAGAAAGCAATTTTGAATTAAGAAAATCATTTAACCAGTTTTCAACTCTGGGTAATTCCAAATGTCTATCAAACCATTCTGTATCGGCTATTCTATATTGCCTTACAAAAGGAAGAATGGATATATCTGGTAGAGTTGGATGATCTCCTCTAATCCAATTATTTTCTAACAACAGGGTATTGATTTCTGCTAAAATGGCCTGAGCTTTATTTCTGTGTTTTTCACGATTAGCATTCTCATAACGAGAAGAATACTTGTATCTATCAAGATGAAATTTAAAATCACCATCAAAAACCTTAATTAGTTCTAGATCTTCTTTGTAGAGTTTATCGTCATCAGATTTTAATTTGAAAGGATCGTTGATAGAAATTGCCCAGTTAATGATATCTAAGCTTTCATCAATAATTTTACCATTTGGCAACAGGAGAACCGGAACAGTTCCTTTCTGAGATAAGTTTAAAAATTCTTCACTTTTTGACCTGAGGCTGATTTCTCTTATTTCACATGTTTGTTTACATAATTTAATAGCAATTCTAGCTCTCATTGCATACGGGCAACGTCGAAAACTAAAAAGTATTGGGTTTTTATTACTCATATCACTATATAATATTATTAAACTCTATTTTTTAAAAATGTTTTATAATGTCTGTCAAAAATTTTATTTTAATTTTAATTTCTTTAATTACTTTTAATGCCGCTTTTGCAAAAGTTGAAGTTTTGCAAATTGGACCAAAGCTATCACACCCTTGGGGGATTTCATTTTTAGATAATAATAACGTTATAATCACTGAGAAAGGAGGGAATCTTTCTATAATAAACTTAAAAACTGGAAAACTATCAAAAATTAATAATGCTCCTCAAGTCTTCAATGTTGGACAAGGAGGATTGCTTGATGTTCATGTTGAAAAATTAGATGGTAAAATTAATATTTACTTATGTTATAGTAAATTTGATCCACCTGTTAAAAGTTATACAATCCTTGAAAAATCAGTTTTAAAAGAAAACACTTTACAAGATAATAAAATTATATTTTCAACCAAGTTTTCTTCAGGTTTACCGATACATTATGGATGTCGCATAGCTATTTCAGAACATCATATATATTTATCTTTAGGTGAGAGAGGACAAAGACATAAAGCACAAAATCCAAAGCTTTATGAAGGATCAATCATAAGATTAAATTTAAATAATGATAAGGTAGATAAAAATCAATTTAATTCAAAATGGCTAAGTGAAATTTTTTCAATTGGTCATAGAAATCCTCAAGGACTTACAATTAATCAAATTGATCACAAAATTTGGTCTCATGAACATGGACCACAAGGAGGAGATGAAATCAATATCATTGAAGGCGGTAAAAATTATGGTTGGCCAAAAGTAACCCAAGGCGAAGAGTATGGTGGTGGTGAAATTGGTGAATTTTCATTACCTGAATTTAAAGACCCTATATGGGTATGGACCCCTTCAATTGCACCTTCAGGTATGGTTTTTTATAATGGCAAAATGTTTCCTGAATTGAATAGTCATTTACTAGTTGGATCATTAAAATTTAAACAGATTTATGCTCTTGAATTTAAAGATAATAAACCAATTAATGAAGTAAAAATACTAAACCAAAATTTTGGAAGAATAAGAGATATAGAAATTATGTCAGATGGATCAATTCTCTTTATCACAGATGAAAATGAGGGTGGTTTATATAAAATTTATAAAAAACAGTAACAATATAAATTATTATTTTGCAAATTTATATTTTTTTAATAAAAATATTTACTATAATAAGGGAAACAACTTATGACTGAGATTGTTACAAAAAATTATAAGGCTGGTGAAATTATATATAATATTAATGATCCTGCTGATAATATTTACCTGATCCACAATGGCAAGGTTAGAATTAAATCCAAACTGGGTTTAAACCTTGGCATTCTCATTGAGGGCGAAATGTTTGGGGAGGTTGGACCCATTATTGAAGAAACAAGAACTGTAACTGTATTGGCTGAAACGAATTGCACATTAAGAGAAATTCACCATTCAACTTTACATAAAAAATTAGATGATGCAGACCCTGTATTAGTTGCAATAATCAGAGGGCTTTCTTTAAGAATTGGTGACGCTAATAAGTTGGCTGAAAAGTATTGGCAAGAACTATCTGTTTATAAGTCATTAGAATAATCATTCGAAGATATAAAATAAAAATATCTATTTAAGAGTTGGTAAAATGTATTTAGTTATCTCAGGAATTTTAATCTTCACTTTTGGACATATGTTTAAAAGACTGGTTCCGGCTGGCAGGGATTTTGTTGATCAAAAATTAGGAGAAAAGCTAAGCAAAATATTTATGAGACTCATTTTATTTATAGGATTTTTGCTAGTAACAATTGGCTATTATCAAAAAGAATATGATATATATTTCTATATTGCTCCTGCTTGGCTTACGGCTGTAACTCATGCATTAATGTTAGTATCTGTTGCACTACTAAGTGTTGGGCACCGAATATTTGGTCATGCGAGCAGATTACAAAAACATATCAAACACCCCATGTTAACAGCTGCGGTAGTTTGGTGTATTGCACATCTTTTAATCAACGGTACATTGATGGCATTTATTCTATTTGGCTCAATAGGGGTATGGGCCACCATCCAGATTTATCTATTACAAAAAAATAATGTTAGAATTGAAAGTTATCAAGGGTCATTAACCGGCGATTTAATTCTTCTAGGCTTTGTTGCTTTTATTTATATCATTATAGTCTTCATCCACCTTTCTTTAGGTGGCAACATGTATCCATTTTTATGATAATGCAAATCAATTAAATTTTCTTCTTTTTCTTGATGATTTCTCTCCATGTAATGACTAAACAAGAAAGAATAGTTATAACCGAGCCAATTATTTCTAATACGCTGGGCACCTCAAACCAAATTATCAAACCAGCAATAATTGCACCTGGAACAGATAAATACCTTATGGGCGCTAAAACAACTGCCTCGCCAAATTTAAATGCGTACGTAAATGTTAACTGCAAACATGAACCTGCAATACCTATAACAACTAAAAACAAGATTAGTTTTAAGTTAATAACCGGAAGCTGTGGTGGGAAAATTAAAAGGGTCAATGTAAAAAAAATAAATCCTATTGTGTTATGCCATAAGGCAACCGAAACCGGCTCATCAGTGTTACCTAATTTTCTCAAAATAATCGACAAAATAGCTCCATTAATTCCACTAGCTAAGGCCAGATAAATACCTATTGACATAGCCTCTTCAAATGGATTTGTAACCAAGCAAATACCTACTAGGCCGGAAAGAATTGCACTAATTCTCCAAATGCCAATTTTCTCTGATAAAAAAAACGGCGCAAAAAGAGCTACAAAAACTGCTGATGATTGGCTTAACGCAGTAACTTGACCAAAATCTGCTGTCTGTACCGCTGAAAGCCATAAACAAATACCTAATAATCCTATGGAAACTCTACCAAATAGAGTTTTCTTTGAATTAATTTTAAGAAGTTGTGTTCCTCTGACGTACCACCCAAAAGCATATAAAATCGGAAGTGAAAAAATGAACCTTCCAACTAGCATCAATCTAAAGTCGATGTCATTTCCAATAGCCTTAACAAATCCTGTTAATACAAGACCAGCTAAAACCATAGTCACCATCAAAAAAATACCAATCACGTTTCCAGAGAAATTTGAAACATTAGTAAGTTTCATTTTATTTTTCCATTATTAATAACGATAATACCTGCTAAAACTATTAAACAGCTTCCAAAATATGCAAAAAGAGTGGGGCTTTCATTAAAAATTAAAATCCCCAATATTATGGAACTTGGCAGTTGAATGTAACTCATTACTCCTGTTCTAGCAAAATGACCTTTAGCCATAGAATAACCATATGTAACAAAAATAAATGCTACAGAACCCAAAATGCCACAAAGTGCAATTAATGAAATTTGGTATATACTTGGAACTTTCATTCCGAAGTAAGCCCAAATAATTAGACCTATAAAACCATTTACAATAAATAAAATTAACGCATACGAAAGAGGCTTGGCATCGTCAGACCTTTTCGTAACAATATAATTCATCAGTGCATTTACTATGGCCACAATTATAGGAAAAATTAAAAATTTATTAATGCCTTCATAACTAGGATTTACAATAAATATAATTCCTATCATTCCTAATAAAACTGAAATTAAAGTAATAATATTAGGTTTTTCCTGGTAAGAAAAAAAAGCTATAATTGACATCCAAATTGGAGTTGTTTGAATTAACATAGTAGTTAAAGACAATGGTAAGTTTTTTAACGACATAAATATTGAAGCTATGGCTATAATACCCAGAACACCTCTTAAAATAGGAAAAAAAATCCTTCTCGGCATTAATTCATCGTAACATTTCTGTTTGTCAAAATTATTAGAAATTCCTGTTATTAATAAAATAACTAAAACTTCAAATGGAACCCCAAACACTAGAAAATCCCACCAGAAAATTCCTAATGACGTAAGAATTTTAAATATAACATCGCCAATTGAAAATATCACCACACCGGTACCTACGAGTGCCAGTGGCAAAACATTGTGTTTATCATTCATGTTAATTTTGATGCCTAACTGTAAATAACTTCAATGACTTAAAAGTTTTTTATATTCTGGTTTAATATTTTTAAGCGTTTCTTCTGCTTTTTTAATCGTTTGTTGGGTTGACCACATATCAGAATATAGACCCTTTTTACGCAGTAGCTGTTTATGAGTTCCAGTCTCAACAACTTTTCCATTATCTATAACCAGGATATTATTTGCTCCGACCACTGTGGACAGTCTATGGGCTATAATTATAGTGGTTCTTTTTTTTGCTAATCTACTTAGAGATTCTTTAATTACTCTTTCAGTTAACGTATCTAAAGCACTGGTTGCCTCATCTAAAACTAAAATAGGTGGGTTCTTCAAAAGAGTTCTTGCGATAGCTACCCTTTGTTTTTCACCTCCAGAAAGTTTTAACCCTCTTTCTCCAACCAAAGTATTCATCCCTTCTGGAAAAGACTTTATTAATTTGCTCAATTGAGCTCTATCAGCTACATCCCATATTTCATCTTCACTAGAACTGATTTTTCCATATTTTAGATTATATAAAATTGTGTCATTAAACAAAACAGTGTCTTGGGGAACAATTCCAATATTTTTTCTAAGTGAGCCTTGTGTGATGTCTCTGACATCCTTACCATTAATCATTATACTTCCTTTTGATACGTCATAAAACCTGAATAAAAGTCTTGATATAGTTGACTTTCCTGCCCCTGTTGGACCCACAATCGCCAAAGAAGCACCTGATGGAATTGTGAAGTTTATATTATCCAATATTTCTCTTTTCCCGTCATAAGAAAATGAAACATCTTTAAATGTTATTTCTGCCTCATTAAAATCCATGGAAAGCGCATCACTTTTGTCAGTAATTTCGGGTTTAATTTTTAATATTGAAAACAAAGATTTTATATCTGCTATACCCTGAGAAATTTCCCTGTAAATAAAGCCAAAGAAGTTCAAGGGAATTGCTAGTTGCATAAGTAGTGCATTTATTAAAACAAAGTCTCCAATTGTTTGTTCTCCCGACATAACTTCATGACCAGACAAAATCATACAAAAAGTAAGCCCAATGGTAAAAATTGCACTTTGCCCAAAATTCAAAAATGATAATGAAGTCAATGTTTTAATTGATGCCTGTTCATATCCAGACATCGCCTCATCAAAACGTTTTTCCTCTATTTTTTCATTATTAAAATGTTTTACAGTTTCATAATTCAGCAATGAGTCCAGTGATTTGTTATTTGCATCTTCATCATTAGAGTTCATTCTTTTTCTATAGACTATTCTTAAACTTGAATACTTAATTGTAAAATAAGTATAAGCAATAATAGTAATAGTAACTACTAATAGATATCTCCAATCAAATTGAATTAGAAGAACAAGACCTACAAAAATAAATTCAAAAATTGTTGGTACAGTGTTTAAAATTGCCAGCCTTACAATGCTTTCTATGCCCTTTATACCTCTATCAACCACTCTATTTAAGGCGCCAGTTCTCCTATCTAGATGAAACCTAAGTGACAAATTGTGTAAATGACTGAAGCTTACCCTCCCAAGCTGCCTTACTGCATTTTGGCCAACTTTAGCAAAGACCGCATCTCTAAGCTGGTTAAAAGCAACCATAAGTATTCTTCCCATACCAAGCGCTATAATCAGCATAATTGGTGTCAAAATAGCGATTGGTATTAAAGATGGTACTGTATTGTCACCAACTAGAGCATCAGTGGCCCACTTATAACTATATGGCACAAGGACAGTCAGAATTTTTGCAAAAACAAGAATTAATAACGCTAATATAATTCTACTTTTTATATCCGCCCTACCTTTTGGCCAAATATAAGGTAAAAATTCGTTTATTAGATTAATCATCTTTTAAAATATAGTTCTAATTTTTTAATTCAGTCAAATTCCTGTAAAGTTCTAAAGCTTCTGGGTTAGATAATGCTTCAGAATTTTTTATTTCTTTTCCATGTATAATATCTCTTACAGCTAATTCGGTAATCTTTCCAGACCTTGTTCTTGGAATATCTTGAATGGAAATTATTTTTGATGGGACATGGCGAGGACTTACTTTAGTCTTCAGAGTGAGTTTTATTTTTGATTTAAGATCCTCGCTTAAAATACTACCCACAGAAAGTTTTACAAATAAAATAACTCTTACGTCATCCTCCCAGTTTTGCCCTACAACTATTGCCTCTAAAATTTCTTTAAAGTTTTCAACTACTTTATAAATTTCCGCAGTGCCAATTCTAACGCCACCAGGATTTAAAGTGGCATCTGATCTTCCATAAATCACAATGGTTCCACGATTGGTAATTTTTACCCAATCACCATGTCTCCAAATATTTTTATAATATGTAAAATACGCATTTTTGTATTTTTGACCATCAGGATCATTCCAAAACATAATGGGCATAGAAGGAAAAGGTTTGGTGCATACAAGCTCACCAGGTGTATCTATTATTGGGTTTCCCTTCTCATCAAAAACCTCTACTGACATTCCTAGACCTTTACATTGAATTTCACCTGAAATAACTTCATCTAATGGATTGTTTAAAACAAAACATGACAGAATATCTGTTCCTCCAGAAATTGAGCCTATCTGCATGTCTGATTTAATGCTTTTATTGATAAATTCAAAACTTTCTGGTGACAGGGGTGAACCTGTGGAACATAAAGATTTTAAACTCTTTAGTTCATAACTTTCATTAGGTTTAAATCCAGACTTTCTTACTGCGTCAACATATTTGGCAGATGTCCCAAAAAGAGTTATATTTTCCTTTTCAGCAAGTTTCCACAATTTTGAAGGTTCTTCATAAAATGGATTTCCCTCATAAAGGATGACAGTTGCCTTAGAGAACAAAGCCCCAATTAACCAGTTCCACATCATCCACCCACAAGTAGAAAAATAAAATACTCTATCATTTTCTTTAATATTAGCCTGCAGCTTGTGTTCTTTTGAGTGTTGAAGTAGTACGCCTCCAACACCATGAACGATACATTTAGGTGCTCCCGTGGTTCCTGAAGAAAAAACAATGTACAATGGATCATTAAAATATACCTGTTCAAAATCATCTAAAGAATTTGAACTATATACCGCATCAAAATTTATTGGGGTAAATGAGAAATTAGTACTAAAAGTTTTATTTAAATATTTTAAAACTACTATTTTTTTTAAAGACTTAAGGCCTTTTACTATTTCATTAACTTCATTAGATCTATCAATTGATTTTCCATTATATAAATAACCATCAACCGTAACCAAAACCTTTGGTTCAATTTGTAAAAACCTATCTAAAACGCCCGAAACACCAAAATCCGTTGAGCATGAAGAAAATACAGCTCCCAATGAAGCAGTAGCAAGCATTGTTATAATGGTTTCTGGACAATTAGGCATGTAAGCTGAAACCCTATCACCTTTTTTAATACCATTTTCTTTAAGCCAGCCAGCCATATGAAGTACTTTTTTCTTTAAGTCGTTTCTTTTGATTTTACATTTTAGGCCATCTTCTCTTTCAGAAATTATTGCGAGTGACTGGTCATCTTGTGCCAATATATTTTCGGCATAGTTTAATTTTGCATCAGGAAAAAATTGAGCACCTGGCATTTTATCTTTATCAGCTAAATATTCAGATCCTTTTACACCAATTACATTTGAATAATCCCAAACTGCACTCCAAAACTTTTCAGGATTATCAACAGACCATTGCCAAATCATCTGATAGTTAATATCTTCACTATTAGTTAAATCATTTATATATTTATTTTTAAATTCAATTAAATTGCTTTTCTCTTTATCTTCTTGTGAAGGCTTCCAAAGCACTTTTAATTCATCTCTTATCATTTACTTCCTTAATATTTTTCACTATTTTAAGTTTCTTCACTTGCAAAAGACTAGGAAAAATTAACCCCCATATTCCTGCTATACCAATCGCGCCTACGCCACCAATAACCACTGCAGGAACTGTTCCTATCCAAGATGCCATCATGCCAGCACGAAATTCACCGAGTTCATTTGACGCTCCTACAAACATCATATTAACTGCGTTAACTCTTCCTCTCATTTTATCTTCTGTTCCTAACTGAATAATTATGTCTCTTATATATACACTTAACATGTCAAAGCCACCAACAAAACAAAGCATAATTATTGATAAAGCTATATTATTTGAAATCCCAAATAGTATAGTTGAAAGCCCAAAAAGAGCCACTGCATACAACATTACTTTTCCTGCATTTTTGAGAGTATAGAAAGATAGCCCTGCAGCCACAATTATTGCTCCAATGCCAGGTGAAGACCTTAACAAACCAAGTGTAAACGGTCCAGTTTCTAAAATATCTCTTGCATAAACAGGCATTAACGCTACTGCTCCTGCCATCAATACTGCAAATAAATCTAATGAAATAACTCCCAATAAAATCTTCTTATTCCATACATAGGAAAATCCTCCAGTTAGGTTCTCAAAAGACATAGGTTTTTTAATGTTAGTTTTATAATTATAGGGTATTAAAAAAACTAAAACTGAAGCTAATAACAAACCGATCGTGGCAAATAAATATCCTGAAAAAACAGAAATTCCATAAAGCAAACCACCAAACATTGGACCAAATATTGTCCCTGATTGCCAGGCAACAGCACTTAAAGCAACAGCATCGGGTAAATCTTTCTCAGTAACAATATTTGGCAATAGAGCCGCGGCAGCGGGACCAAAAAAGGCTCTCACGATTCCTATTCCTATGAGCAAGATAAAAAGAAGGTTTAATTCTATTTTTTCAAAAAAATTAATTGCTACAAAAAGAAAAGCTAAAAAAGATTCGATCAACATACATAAAGAAAAAATAATTTTTCTATTATAATTATCTGAAACATAACCAGATACAACCACCAACAAAATTAATGGTAAAAATTGAGTTAGCCCTACTAACCCAAGATGAAAGGGGTTACGTGATATGTCATAAATTTGCCAAGCAACACAAACACTAATAGTTCCTAGGCACAAACTTGATAGAAAACGTGCAAACCAGTATTTTTGATAAGTTCGATTAAAAAATATTTTAGACAGGCTTATTAATTTAAATAATTTCATAAATAATATATAGATTTAATTAATTCTTTATCATTAATCTACATTAATATAAATTGATGCAAAAATTGCTGGCAATCTTAATATTATTGGAAAAACTCCATATGCAATTGAAAGTGGGTAAATAAACGGTTTTATTTCTGAAGGATTAAATCCAAAATACCCAAGTAAGGGTAAGCTAATACCTGCAGAAATAGCTAAAGATAGTTTTTGAATTAGCGACCATACTGAATAAATTTTACCTACCAAAATTTTATTTTCGTCTTTTTCTGCCTGGTAAATAATTTCAGCTTGAATAGCAGCTGGGATCGTTAAATCAGCACCAAGGCAAAATCCTGAAATAATACATATTAGAAGAAAAAGATTTGTATCTCCATGATTTAATAAAGAGACTGGCATAAAACTAATACATGCCAACAACATAAATAAAGTCCATACTTTATTTTTATTAATTTTGCTAACTAATAAATAAATAACTGGGAGGCCTATAAAAGCAGACATAAAATATATTAACAAATAGAAATATGGACTACCACCTATTATAAAATTAACGAATAAGATGAATAATACAGAGGTTAAGCCATTAGATAGGCCAATGAAAAAATAAGCTATGCATAATCTTTTAAAATTGTGATTTGTTTTTAAAAGGAAACTAATATTATAAAAATAACCACCACTATATTTATTTTCTTTTTCAGGTTTTGGAATTGTTTTAATTAAAAGCGGTGAGATAAATAATAAAGATAATATTAAAAACATTTCACCAGAAATTTCTGATAGATAAGCTATAATTAACCCAAAAATTACTCCAGGAATAGCAAGGATTTCTCTTGCTGAAATTATTTGAAATCTTTTTATTGAATTTTTAGATATTGCAATTCCAATGCCCCACCAAGGGATAGAATATAAGGTCCACCCTAAAGTTACAGCTATTAACCCAATAAACAAAGTGACTATTTCAAATTCTTGTATTGGATTGAGCAAAATATATATTCCAAATGAAATTAGAGGAAGACCAAAAATAAGCCATACTTTCCAACCTATCTTTGGAACTAATTTATCTAAGTATGTCCCTAAGACTGGGTCTGTGACCATATCTGTAAATCGAGAAAACATAATTGCAAAGCCCGTAACAGTTATACCAACTGATGGCATTACCGAATAAATGGAGGGAATAATTATATAAACAACCATTTGTGCAGCAGTAAGGGGAATTGATGGTAGGCTATAAAGAAATAAACTTCTTTTGTATTTCATATTTTTAAAAGGTCAAATATCTAGATTTGCTACTTTTAATGCATTTTCTTGAATAAACGCTCTTCTCTCTTCAACTGCTTCTCCCATCAAAGAGGAAAAAGCCTCTTGAGCATCTTCTTCTTGATCAACTTTCACTTGAAGAAGAACCCTTGCTTCCGGATCTAAAGTGGTTTCCCAAAGTTGCTCCGGGTTCATTTCACCTAATCCTTTGTATCTACTAACTTGAGCACCTTTTTTCCCTATACTAAAAACAATGTCCTTAAGTGAAGTGGGGCCAGTAATTATTTCACTGGAGCCAGTTGAGTTTACAAAGGAAACTGGTTTGTTTCCTTTTCCAAATAATTCTTGGAGTTTAACCGCAATGTTATCCAAATTTTGAGTTTCAATACGATTTATAATTTGTGAATTAATTTTTCCTTCTTCTTTAACACCTCGAACTATTCTTGATATAGTCATTCCTTCGTCATCAATTAAACCTGTCCAGCCCCGTTCATATTCCTTACTTACTAAATCCATTCTTTTCGCCAAATATTCAGCAGCCTCTTTATTGAAAATATATTCAGTATTCAATATTCCCGCTATTGCAGCTTGTTCAATAACTCCGCTTGCACCCATAAAATTATTCAATACTTCAATGTTTTTAGTAGCTTCAAGAGAAATTTTAACTGCCTCTTCTAAGTCTGGTCCTGCCATTTCCAAACCTTCACCAGTGATGAGCTTTGCATCCTTTAATCCAGATTGAATTAAATACTCGTCTAGAGCATTATCATCTTTGAGGTAGACTTCACTAGATCCTTTTTTTGCCCTATATAAAGGAGGTTGAGCTATATACAAGTAACCTGCTTCAATTAATGGCCTCATATGTCTAAAGAAAAAAGTCAGGATCAGGGTTCTTATATGACTTCCATCAACATCAGCGTCAGTCATGATAATTATTTTATGGTATCTCGCTTTTTCTATTTTAACACTATCCTCAAGTTCTTGATTATTTCCAACACCTGCTCCTATAGCGGTAATTAAAGTACCTATCTCAACCGATGAAAGCATTTTATCTAAACGGGCTCTTTCAACATTCAATATTTTTCCTCTTAAAGGAAGTATTGCTTGAGATTTTCTATTTCTTCCTTGCTTTGCGCTACCCCCAGCAGAGTCGCCCTCCACAAGAAACAATTCTGATTTTGAAGGATCCCTTTCCTGGCAATCTGCTAACTTGCCAGGCAAACTAGCAATATCTAAAGCCCCTTTTCTTCTTGTTAATTCGCGTGCTTTTCTAGCAGCTTCTCTTGCCGATGCAGCTTCAAATGCTTTTAAAATTACTTTTTTTGCTTCAGATGGATTTTCTTCAAGCCATTGCGATATAGCTTCACTAACCGCACTTTCTACTATTGGCCTTACTTCTGATGAAACCAGCTTATCTTTTGTTTGTGAAGAAAACTTTGGATCCGGCACTTTAATAGATAAAATTGCCGTCAAACCCTCTCTACTGTCCTCTCCTGATAGCTGAACTTTCTCTTTTTTGGCAATACCGCTTGATTGTGCATAAGAATTAACAACTCTTGTAAGGGCAGCTCTAAATCCTGCTAAATGGGTTCCTCCATCTCTTTGAGGAATATTATTAGTAAAGCATTGAGTGTTTTCATGGTAAGAATCTGTCCATTGTAAAACAACCTCAACTCCCACATCTTCTTTCTCAGATTTCCCAATTATCATGTCATGAATTGGATTTCTAGATTTATTCATCCAATTAACAAATTCCTTTAATCCTCCTTCAAAGTTAAATTCAGAATTTTTTTCTGGGCTTTCTCTTTTATCGTTTAAAACTATTTGAACTCCAGAATTAAGAAAAGCCAGCTCTCTTAATCTGTGTTCTAGAGTAGAAAAGATAAAATCAATTTTTGAAAATGTTTCAGTTGATGGTTTAAAAGTTAGCTCGGTTCCATTTTTTCCGTTGGATGCACCAACTACCTCAATTGGCTTCAAGGCTTTACCATCTTCAAAACGCAAAAAATGTTCTTTCTCCTCTCTAAATATTTTCAACTCTAACCATTCAGATAATGCATTTACAACTGAGACACCTACTCCGTGCAAACCACCAGAGACTTTATATGAGTTATTGTCAAATTTTCCTCCAGCATGCAGTTGTGTCATTATTACTTCTGCAGCGGATATGCCTTCATCTTGATGCATTTCTACAGGTATACCTCTTCCATTATCAATGACAGTTACTGAGCCATCAACATTTAATGAAACTACAACCTGATCGCAATGACCGGCTAACGCTTCATCAATAGCATTATCCACGACTTCATAAACCATATGATGGAGCCCTGAACCATCGTCAGTGTCACCAATATACATGCCCGGTCTTTTTCTTACAGCATCCAAACCCTTCAAAACTTTAATTGATTCAGCGCCGTATTCTTCGATTTTTATATTTTTATCACTCATAGGTTTTTCTAATATTTAGTTTATGTCATTATATCACAAATCAACTGGTTGTGTAATAATACTGTCATTAATCACAAAATATTGTAGTTTACCTGAATAATCTAACTTTTTAAAAATGTTTTTATCAGTGCCCGTCATCCAAATCTGACTGGAATAATTTAAAGCTTCATCAAAAAGTGCTTGAAAGTGTTTGCTGTCCAAGTGTGCACTAACTTCGTCTAACAACAAAATTGGAAAAATATTTTTGTAGGCAGAAATAAGTTTTGAATAAGCTAATACAATGGATACCAAAATATTCTTCTGTTGGCCTGTTGAACAATATTCCGAAGTCATTCCTGAGCTAACGTGCCATATTCTAAGTACCGAATGTGATGGTCCACATGAATTTAAATTTTTCTCATGACGTACCTTCTTCAAATAATCAACCATCATATCTTCGGCATATAAAGCTGGATTTCTATTTAACCATTCTTCAATTTTTCCAATCCATAAAATTCTAACAGCTGGGAAAAATGAATTTTTCGGATTAGCCATTATCCCATCTAATTTTGAAGCAAGGCTTTGTCGAGCAACAATAACTGCAACACTAATTTGCGAAATTTCTCTTTCTATTACTGAAAACCAACTTTCATCTTTAACATTCCGTTCTATTAATTGTGCCCTTTCTCGATACAGTTTCTCTAATTTTTTTAATCTACCTAAATGGGACGGGTCTAAACTTGCAATCATTCTGTCAAAAAAACTTCGTCTCAAACTCTCAGGGCCAAATATTATATTATTCATTTGTGGAGTTAACCAGTTTATAGAAACAAAACTTAAAACTTCATTTTGCTTTGATAAATTCCCATCAATCTTATAAAGTCTAGATGAACCTGAATTATTATTTTTAGCTTTAATGCCAGTTGAAATTTCTTTTTGTTTTTGCCCTTTGTTGATTGTAAAATGAATTGCCCATTCTTCATGATACGGTTCAGATGGGGTGAATCTGCATGGAAAGAATTCCTTTTTTGAAGATCGCAAGCCTCTCCCAGGGGCAAGCAAAGATATGGCTTCTAATAAATTAGTTTTGCCAGATCCATTCGGGCCATATAAAATTACATGGTCATTAGCTATATTTAAATCTATATCTTTATAACTTCTAAAGTTTTGGATTTTAATTCTACTAATGAAGTGTTTTGTTTTCGACGCATTATCATTATTTAATGAATTTAAATTACTTGATTTAAACAAATTTTCTATTTAACCTTTTAAACTCTCATAGGCATCAAAACAAAAAGAGATTCGGGATCTTCGGGAACACTTATAAGGGCAGGGGAGCCAGAATCTTTCAAAGCTATTTTGATATTTCCTGTACCAATTTGTGAAGTTATATCAAGTAAATACCTTGCATTAAAACCTATGCCGATTTCATCACTGGAATAGTTTAATTCTATCTCTTCTGAAGCTGAACCAGTATCAGGACTATTAGCCTCCAAAGTTAATTTGTTTGGAGATAAGCTCAATCTCACTGATTTAGATTTATCAGAAAATATTGTAGATACACGATCCACAGATTCAGATAGTGACTGACAACCTAAAATTAATACGTTTGAATTATCTACAGGAATAACTTTTTCATAGTCAGGAAAGTTACCATCTATAAGTTTACTAGTAATGGTTGTTTCTCCAACAAATATTTTTATTCTTGACTCTGAAAGACTTACCGATAACTCAGAAACTTCTGCATAATCTTCAATTAGTTTCCTAATTTCAAATATTGCTTTCCGAGGTATTATTGCACCTTTGATTATTTCTCCACCTGATGGTAATGGAATTGAAGTTCTAGCCAGTCGATGGCCATCGGTCGCAACAGCCACAAGGTTTTTTTCATGTTTGTGAACAAATATACCGTTTAAGTAATATCTTGTCTCTTCCATTGAAATAGCAAATTTTGTTTTGTCAATCAATCTACTTAATTCACCCACTGTCAATTTAAAGCTTATTGGAAATTCCCCTTTTGAAAGAGTGGGGTAATCTTCAACTGGCAAGACTGGTAATTGAAATTTTGACTTATTTGATGTTAAACTAGCTGTACCATCATTATATTCAATTTCTACTTCTGAACCATCATTTAATTTCCTTACTATATCATATAAAATATGTGCTGTAACTGTTACTGAGCCAGAATTAATTACATTACAATTAATATTCTCCAGAATGTCAATATCCATATCCGTAGCGGATAATGAAAGTTTATCATCATTGGCGCTAATAATTACATTGGAAAGGATTGGTATAGTATTTTTTCTTTCAACAACACTCTGAATGTGATTCAATGGCTTCAATAAACTTGATTTATCTATTATAATTTTCATTTAAAAATCTTTTAAAGTATGATGAACATATTTTAATTATAGCAAATTTATTTTTTTATGAAAATGTTTTTATAGATAATATTTAATATGACAAAATAGATTTAAGTAGTCTGATATCTTCGGAAATAGAATTACTTTCATTTAAAAGTTTATCTATTTTTTTTGATGCATGAATAATTGTTGTATGGTCCTTGCCCCCAAAATTTCTGCCTATTTCTGGATAAGAAAGATTGGTTAGTTCCTTTGATAGGTACATGGCTACCTGCCTAGGTATAACAACAGATTTTGATCTTCTCGCAGAGAACATATCAGACATTTTAATTGAAAAATGTTCTGATACTTTTTTCTGAATGTCTTCTATCGTTATTAATTTATTATTAGCTCTTAGGATGTCAGCCAAAACATCTATTGTGCTTTCAAGTGTAATTTCTTTCCCCACTAATGTTGTGTGAGCAATTATTCTATTAAGTGCACCCTCTAATTCTCTAACATTAGACTTTATTTTTTGAGCTATAAATTCCAATACTTCTTTTGGAAAATTAATACATGCAATTTCTGCTCTAGACTGAAGAATTCCAAGTCTGAGTTCATATGTGGTTGGCTGTATGTCAGTGACAAGCCCCCATCCTAGTCTTGACTTAAGCCGTTCTTCCATGCCTTCTAAATCATTTGGTGATTTATCAGCAGAAAGTACAATCTGACAACCTCTATCAACCAATGCGTTAAAAGTATGAAAGAATTCATCTTGTGTATGTTCTTTGCCACTAATAAATTGCACGTCATCAATCATGAGCACGTCAACAGATCTAAATTCTTGTTTGAAGTTCATTACATCTTTGGATCTCAAAGCTTTAATAAACTGATACATAAACTTCTCAGCAGACATATAAACTACTTTTCTATTTGGGTTTTTATTTTTGATTACCCATGCTATAGCATTCATTAAATGCGTTTTTCCTAAACCAACTCCTCCATAAAGGAAAAGAGGATTGAAAGGGACAAATTCAGCTTCAGCTACCCTTTTAGCAGCGGCAAAAGCAAGTTCATTTGGACTACCTACTACAAAATTTTCAAATGTAAGTTTTTTGTCTAATAAAGACATTAAAATATCATCTTCTTTTGAAGGTCTTAAAGAAGAGATTTCGGGGTTCTTATAATAGACTTGATTTGCTTCAAGTGGGTTTTGAGATGATTTATTTATATTATTTTTTTTTAAGTTTTTATTGTCATCTAAAAAAACCTCGATTTTTTTTATGCCAGGTTTTTCTGATGCCCATATAGAGATTAATCTTTCGGAATACTGTCTCTCAACTCTATCACGGATTAATGATGTTTCAGCTGAAAATATAATGGAGTTATTATTAATTTTTTTAAGTTTTAGGGGTTTTAACCAACTTCGATATAATGTTTCTCCCAACTCTTTTCTTAGTCTATTTTTAACTTTGGTCCATATCTCTAAATTATTTGCTTCTTTTTCATTTTTATTATGTTTTTTCATTAAAGATTTCCCATATTTAACTTTCCACTTACTACTAAAGTGTCTTTTATTTTTTCTAAAAGAAAAGTAATGTTTTGAAGTTTAAAACATTATAGGAAATTAATATTACTTTTTTCCAATTTTCTAAGCAATTTTTTTAATTTTTTTGAACTTAATTTTATTGACAAGTCTGTGTTCATTGATTCTTCTTAGAATTGTTTATTTAATCTTTTTTTTTAAGCTTATTTACCTTTTAAGTATTAAAATTTAAAGAATGTTTCAAATCTTATTGATTTATATATAAAAAATAATTTTTTCTAAATTTATCTTAATTTCTTTTTAAGATTTACATTTAAGTTTATTGAATAAAAAGTCTATCGAATCGAGTAAAACTTATTTTATAGATTTAATCCTGCCAGATAATCGCGATAGTTTCCTAGCCGCAGTTTTTTTGTGGATTAATCCCTTTGAAACTCCTCTTTGTATTTCCGGCATTGCTTGTTTGAAAGCCTCGTTTGCTTTATCTTTTTCTTGAGAATTTATTTCATTTTCAACTTTTTTTACAAAAGTTCTAATTCTGCTAATTCTGTTTATATTAATTTCTTTCCTTTTATTATTTCTAATAATTCGTTTTTTCGATGATTTATGATCAGCCATGAATATTTTCCTAAATGAAATTATTAACGGGGTATATATCTACTTAGCATTATCGTCAAGAATAATTGTTTTTTAACTTTGACATTTACCACAGTAAAAACTGGTTCTCCCTAATTGTTTAATCTCTTTTATTAAAAAACCACAAATAAAACATTTTGATTTTGTTTTTCCATAAACTCTTAATTTAATTTTAAAGTAGCCTAATTTACCATCTGGCTGCAAATGATCCTTAATTGTAGTTCCACCTTCCTTAATGGCACTTAACAATAAAGCTTTAATGTTTTTTACTAAATTAAAACATTTTCTCAATGAAATATTTTTTCCTTTTCGTTTTGGAGAAATGCCAGTAATAAATAACACCTCATTTACATAAATGTTTCCTAAACCTGCAACTATTGATTGATCAAGTAAAATAGATTTTATGTTACGCTCTTTATTTTTCACTAAACTATAAAAATACTTTCCTGTAAAACCACTTGATAGTGCTTCCGGACCTAATTTTTTTATAAATTTATTGTTTCTCTCTTTTCCTTCTATTAAATCAACAAATCCAAACCTTCTAGGGTCAGTTAATAAAATATATATTTCATCCTCTAAATTAATAAGCATATGATCATGATTACCAAGCTTAGGTTTTTTGTCTAATATTCTAACTTTCCCTGACATTCCTAGATGAAGTAAAATTTTTTGTTTCGAATTAAGAGGTAGAATGCAATACTTTCCTATTCTTCTTGGCTTTAAGATTGTTTTTCCTATAACTCTTTGTTTAAATTGATAAGGGAATGGAAATCTTAACCCTTTATTACCATGATATATATCAATTATTTTTTTATTAATGACTGCTTTTTCTAGTGCTTTTCTTACAGTCTCCACCTCAGGAAGTTCTGGCATCGCTTCTTATAAATTTTATTTATCATAATATTGTTTGGTTATGGTACAATCATTATATCATTTTCATAAATCACTATATAGGAAATTATCTAAATGGCTAATGATGATTTAACTGACTTTGGCAATGTTAATGTTAAAAAAAGTGAAAAAACTCTTTTGGTAAAAAATATATTTGAAGAAGTTTCTGAAAAATATGATTTGATGAATGATTTGATGAGTCTTGGAATTCATCGCATTTGGAAAGCTAGTTTTCTTGATTGGATGGCTCCCAGACCAAATCATCATTTGCTTGATTTAGCAGGAGGCACTGGCGATATTGGAATTAATTTCTTAGATAGAGGTGGGAATATAGTAACTATAGCTGACATAAATCCAATGATGATTTTTCATGGGAAAAAAAAGTCTGGCTTTAAAAAATATTTTAATAGAATAAGATGTATAGTATGTAACGGAGAAAAATTACCGTTCGATTGTAATAGTTTTGATTTAGTTTCTATTTCATTTGGTCTTAGGAATATTACCAATAAATCTATTGCCTTAAAAGAAGTTTATAGAGTGCTTAAGCCAGGGGGAAGGTTTATGTGTCTTGAGTTCTCAAAAGTTAATCTTAAAATTATTGATAGTTTTTATCAATTTTGGTCATCAAATCTAATACCTTTCTTAGGTGAGAAAATCAGCGGTAATAGAGATCATTATGATTATTTAGTTGAGTCTATCAAGCGTTTTCCTAATCAAGATGAGCTTTTATCAATCATATCTTCAGCTGGTTTTGATTCAGTTAGATATAGAAATTTATCTGGAGGAATTGTAGCTATTCACTCTGGGTGGAAATTTTGATTAATGTTTAATCTTTTCCACTTTTTAAGAGCATTTAATATACTTTTCATCCTTAGCAGGAAAGGTATACTTTTTAAGTTATCAAAATCTAATTTACTTCCATCAAAAATAATATTTGCACTAAATATACTTAACTTTTTTTTGGGTAAAGAGGTTCCCAACAAGTTTTTCGGTTCAACTTTGGTTGATATGCTTAAAGTTTTAGGCCCAGCATTTGTTAAATTAGGGCAAGGTTTAGCAACTAGACCAGACATAATTGGGGTTGATCTTGCAACAGAATTAGCCCAACTTCATGATCAAATGGACCCCTTTCCATATAATAAAGTTGTTACATCCATTAAAGCTGAAACTGGAAAAGACATTAAAGAATTGTTCAAGGCTTTTGATGAAGAACCTATAGCTGCAGCATCTATATCCCAAGTTCACAAAGGTAAAACATTTAATGATGAAATTGTAGCTATTAAAATCTTGAGGCCTGGAATAGAAAGAGCAATACATAGAGACTTAAACTTTTTTAAATGGTGTGCAAAATTTCTAACTTCACTTGACAAACAAATTTCATACTTGCGCTTAAGTAAGGCTGTGGAAGTTTTTGAAAATGTTACTATTGACGAAATGGATTTAAGATTGGAAGCAGCAGCAGCTTCCGAGCTTGAAGAAAACTTTAGAAGTGATAGCAGGTTTAAGGTACCTAAAGTTTTTTGGCCCTTATGCTCTAAAAGAATTTTAGTAACATCATGGGTTGATGGAATAAAAATAAATAATTTACAAGATTTGAATTCTGGTGGCCATAGTATAGATAATATAACAAAAAATTCAGCGGAAGCTTTTTTTCTTCAAGTGTTTCGTGACGGTTTTTTTCATGCTGATATGCACCCTGGCAATGTGTTTATAACATCTGAAAGCGTAATAGTACCAGTAGATTTTGGTATAATGGGAAGATTAAAAGTATCAGATAGAATATTTTTAGCAAGGTTACTTAAAGCAATTTTAGATCGTGATTTCTTAAAAGTTTCTCAATTACATTTTGATAAGGGAATATTGCCTCCTAGTGCATCTATTGAATCATTTGCGCAAGAAATACGATCTATTTCATTACCTTTATTAGATAAGACGATAGGTCAAATATCTTTAGGAAAATTACTAGGGGAATTATTTGGTTTGGCTAGTAAATGGAAATTAACAATACAACCCCAGTTTCTGCTTCTTCAAAAAACAATGGTTATGGCAGAAGGACTTGGAAGACAACTGAGCCCAGAAACTGATATGTGGGTGATGGCTAAACCTATGGTAATTAAATGGCTATCTTCATCAGAAATTAAAGCGAAACAATTGGATGAAATTATAAGTGATATTAAATTTGCTGGAAAAAAGTTGCCTGAAATTTTAAATAAAATTGATACTTTTTACGAAACCCAAGGTACATTAAATAAAAATAGATCACCTAAGACTTTTATTATTCTATCATTATTGTTTGTAATTCTAATTTGTTTTGCTATATTAAAATAGTTCACAAAATGTGAACTATTTTAATATAAGGAATTCCTTATGAAACCAGACCAAATAATAGATCTTTTGGGTGGTTATAAAGAGCTTTGTAAATTACTAAATGTAAACAAAAGTGCTATAAGCAATTATAAAAAAAGAGGTAAGTTTCCAAGCTATACAATACCAATTATAATGAATGAACTAAAAAGAAGAGGGGTGTCAGTCAACTTTTCTGACTTCTTGGAAAATAAACCACCTGAAAGGAAAAGTAAAACTGCCTTATTGATTGTAAGTGGCGGTATATCTGCTTACAAGTCACCTGAGGTAATTAGAAGGTTAAAAGAAAAGAACTATAGGGTTATTCCAGTACTAACTAAAGGGGGCAGTCAATTTATAACCTCATTAACACTTTCGTCTGTTTCTGAAGAAAAGTGTTATTCGGATTTATTTAATTTAACAGATGAATCTGAAATGGGTCATATACAACTTGCAAGAACAGCTGATTTAATTGTTATCGCTCCTGCCTCGGCAAATATAATATCAAAAATTGCTTCAGGAATTACTGATGATCTGGCCACAACTCTCGTTCTTGCCTCAAACGCCCCTATATTTCTATGTCCAGCAATGAATCCGTTTATGTGGTCTAATTCTGTAACTCAGGAAAATATTCTACGTTTAAAAAATAGGTCTTATAAAATTATTGGTCCTGATAAAGGGCTTTCTGCATGTGGGGAGTTTGGTGTAAGCAGGTTATCAGAAACTTCTAAAATTATCGATTTTATAGAAAATGAAGATAAAAAAAATAAATTTCCTTTGTTAAAAAAATTAAAAGTTTTAATTACTGCTGGCCCTACTATAGAACCCATTGACGATGTTAGATATATTTCAAATCACTCATCTGGCAAACAAGGGTACAGTATAGCTGAAGAATTTGCAATAAAAGGTTCTGACGTTAACTTGGTTTCAGGCCCTGTAGATATTGTGAAACCTAAGAATATAAAATTTTACCAGATAAATACTGCTGAAGAAATGCTAAGTAATTGCATCAACTGTCTTCCCGTTGATATTGCAATTTTTGTGGCAGCTGTATCTGATTGGAAAATAGAAAATAAATTTTCAGGAAAAATTAAAAAAGGCGCACAAAAAATTAACTTTAACTTTGTTGAAAATCCTGACATTTTGAAAAAAGTATCCCAACATAAAAAACGGCCTAAATTAATTGTTGGTTTTTCTGCTGAAACTGAAGAAGTTATAAAAAACACAAAAGAAAAATTATTACAAAAAGGATGTGATTGGATTTTAGGCAATAAAGTTGGCGCAGGAACTACCACTTTTGGCGGTGATGACAATAGTATTTTTTTTGCAAGTAATTCTAGCTTTGAAACTTGGCCAAAAATGAGCAAAAGCGATATTGCAAAACGAATTGTACTTAAAGTTAATGAATTTTTGAAAGAAAATCAAAATGTTAAAGATTAAATTTAAAGTCCTAAAACATGCAGAGAATCTGCCTATAATACAATACCAAACTCGAGGTTCTTCAGGTTTAGATTTATATTCTGCTAATATAAAACCTATTGATTTTTCATCTCTTGAAAGAATCTCTGTTCCAACTGGAATATGCTTATCAATACCAGTGGGGCATGAAGCGCAGATTAGACCTAGATCTGGGTTGTTTATTAAAAATGGCATCAGTGCCAATTTTGGTACAATTGATTCTGATTATAGAGGTGAAATTTTAATATTATTGATTAACTTGTCTAAAAATAATTTTATCATTGAGAGGGGCATGAGAATTGCTCAAATTGTTTTTCAAAAAATAGAGAAAATAAATTTAGAATTATCCCATGATCTTGACAAAACGACAAGGGGTAAAAAAGGATTTGGTTCAACTGGAATTAAAGGGGATAAACTTTGATAAACGAAGATCAGCTTTATAGGTATTCAAGGCAAATCATAATGCCTGAAATTAATGATGAGGGCCAAGAATTGCTACTTAAGGCAAGAGTAATAATAATTGGTGCTGGTGGCCTAGGTTGTCCATTGGGACTGTATTTAGCAGGAGCAGGTATAGGCGAAATTACCCTGGTTGATAATGATATTATTGAAATATCTAATTTGAATAGACAAATAGCATTTACCAATGATGACGTAGGGAAATCAAAGTCAGAAACACTAAAAGTATCAATGAACAATTTGAACCCTGATGTTAAAGTCATCAGTATTAAAGACCGTTTATCCAATGAAAATATTAGTGAATTGTTTTATAAAAAAAATTTAGTTGTGGATTGTACTGATAATTTTGAAACAAGGCATTTGATTGCCAAAGAGTGCCTAGCGCAAAAAATTCCCATGAGTTTTGGAGCTGCAGTAAGGCAGGAAGGCCAAACGGCATTTTTTTTGGCTGGTTGTAATGAAAGTATAGAAAATTCTAATAAACAAAAAAAGCCATGCTATGCTTGTATTTTTCCAGTAAGGCCAAAGGGAAATATTATTTCCAGATGTTCTGAAGCAGGTATTTTGGGTCCAATTACAGGATTAATTTCAAGTATCCAAGCGTTAAATGTGATTAGGTATTTAACAAATCAAAAGGTTTCTGAGACTTTAATACTTTGGGACGGGTTATCATTTTTAGAAATCAAAACAACAAATTCTCAAAATTGCCCAATATGCTCCTAATCATTTTTTAGATCATAGATTCTAAAACTAAGTCTGGAGGTGTGTGGCCATCTGCAACAGTTTTGATATTTATTATTACTTTTTCACCCATAGCTACCCTTCCCTCTATTGTCGCAGAACCAATATGAGGCAACAAAACAACGTTATTTAATTTTCTTAGTCTTTTGTCTATCTGTGGTTCATTTTCATAAACATCTAAACCAGCACCAGCAATGTTACCTGAAACCAATAAATCAGTTAACTTCTTTTCATCAACTATTTCTCCTCTTGCTGCATTAACAAGATATGAATGCTTTTGAAATAGATTTAGTTGTTTTTCACCAATCATGTGGTGAGTAAGATCCGTATGGGGACAGTTAATAGAAATTATATCCATTCTACTAATCATCTGGTCAAGATTTTCCCACCATGTTGCTTCTAATCTATCTTCTATTTCTGAATGCAATTTATTTCTATTATGATAATGAATCGACATGCCAAAACCCTTTGCCCTTCTTGCAACCGCTTGACCTATTCTTCCCATCCCAACAATACCTAGTCTTTTACCGTTTATTCTATGCCCTAGCATACCAGTGGGAGACCAACCATCCCAGTTTCCATCTCTTGTTTTTTTATCACCTTCAACAATTCTTCTTGGAACAGCTAAAATAAGTGACATCACTACATCAGCAGTATCTTCTGTTAACACTCCAGGTGTATTTGTAACTAAAATTCCTTTTTTTTTCGCAGCTTTTAAATCAATATGATCAACACCAGTTCCAAATGAGGCTATTAGTTTAAGGTTTTCACCTACACTATTGATTAAATCTTCATCTATCTTATCGGTAACAGTTGGAACCAAAACTTCAGCTTTATTTAATGCATCAATCAATTGAACTTTGGAAAACGGTTCATCATTTTCATTTAAGGTTGTATTAAATAATTCTCTCATCCTAGTTTCTATATCATCAGGAAGTTTTCTTGTTAAAACAACAGAAGGTTTATTTGAAACTGAAATAATCTTTTTTTCTTGTGCCATTATCAATTACCAAAATTTTAAAATTATATATAATAATTTATAACTCCTATAGTATCCAAATCAAATATTTGTTATAAAATCTTATGATTATTAAAAATAATAATACATTCTATAGACTTTTTGTAATTTTATTTTTATTTACATTTTCTTTTCTTTCTTTTGGACAAACTACCACTAAATTATCTGTGAGAGGATCAGGTAAAGAAATTCCAAGATTTGTATCTCTTAAGCACGATAAAGCCTATATGAGAAAAGGGCCAAGTCGCGACCATCCAATTGAATGGGTATATATAGTTAAAGGTTTACCCCTAAAGGTTGTTTCAGAATATGAAGTTTGGAGAAAAGTTATTGATTCTAATGGAACAACAGGGTGGATGCACCATACACAATTATCAAGAAAAAGGACAATTGAAGTAACGTCTTCAAACTTAGAACTCAGAAAAAAACCAAATCTTGATTCTGATATAATAGCAATAGCAGAAGTTGGGGCATTACTAAACATAGAAAGATGCGATAAAATCTGGTGTAGGGTCTCTCATGATCCTTTCAAGGGTTGGGCTCTAAGGGGTGGGTACTATGGCCTTCTTGAAAATGAAGTTCCAAATTAACAAATCATCACAACATTACTTTAAAAATATAAAATGCCATTTTCATATTAGATACTTTAATTTCTAATTATTATTTAAATCAAAACGATCAAGATTCATAACTTTAACCCAAGCCGAGATGAAGTCTTGTATAAAATCCTCATTAGCATCTTCTGAAGCATATACTTCAGAAATTGCTCTTAACTGTGAATTAGAGCCTAATAACAAATCAACCCTAGTCGCAGTGTGAACAACTTTACCTGAAGACCTGTCAGATGCCTCATACAAATTCTCTTTTACCATTCTCCATTTAAACTTCATATCAAGTAATGTAATTAGAAAATCATTTGATAGTTTATCACCGCCACCACTTAACAATCCATGACCTTCGTGGCTAATTCCTAAAGACCTCATGCCAGCCAATAACACTGTCATTTCTGATGCAGTAAGACCTAGAAGTTGAGCTTTATCTAATAACATTTCTTCAGGACTAACTTCAAAGTCTTCTTTTTGAAAATTTCTAAATCCATCACATATAGGTTCCAAAACATCAAAAGATTCAGCGTCTGTGTGTTCTACTTTTGCATCACCTCTTCCTGGCGAAAAAGGAACATCTTTTCCAGATGCTTGTTCTATGCCTATACAGCCAGCGAGAACAACAATATCAGCAATTGAAACACCTGTTGTAGAGGAAATTTTTTCATAAACATTTAAAATTCTTTTAAGTTGATCAGGTTTATTTACTTCCCAATTTAATTGGGGTGAAAACCTTATTCTAGATCCATTTGCTCCCCCTCGCATATCTGACCCCCTGTATGTAGAAGCACTTGCCCATGCAGTTTCAACCATTTCAGAAGTTTTAATATTGCTATCTAATATTAAAGCTTTGACTTTACTAATATTGTAATTTGAATGTCCTTTAGGAATTGGATCTTGCCATATCAAATCTTCATTGGGCACTTCGGGTCCAAGATATCTTGTTTTTGGTCCCATATCCCGATGAAGTAGTTTGAACCAAGCTCTCGCAAATTTATCGGATAGTTCATTAGGATTTTTGTGGAATTTTTCAGATATTTTCCTATAAGTGCTATCCTCCCTCAAAGCCATGTCAGCGGTTGTCATAATAGTAGGAACACGGATCGAAGCGTCTTCAGCATCTGGAGCAAGATCTTCTTTTTTAGGATCAACCGCTTGCCATATATGAGCCCCTGCAGGACTTTTGGTTAATTTCCATTCATAACCTAAAAGAAGATCAAAATAACCATTATCCCATTTTGTAGGATTTGATGTCCATGCCCCCTCAATTCCACTTGTGATCGCATCTCGACCAACACCAGAACCATATTCACTTTTCCACCCTAATCCCATTAATTCTATTGGGGCTCCTTCAGGTTCGGCGCCTACAAGGTCGGGGTTTCCCGCTCCATGAGCTTTTCCAAAGGTGTGACCTCCGGCCACCAAAGCAACTGTTTCTTCATCATTCATAGCCATTCTACCGAAAGTTTCTCTAATGTCGTGAGCGCTTGCTAATGGATCAGGTTTTCCATCAGGTCCTTCTGGATTAACATAAATCAAACCCATTTGAACCGCCGCCAATGGACTATCTAATTCTCTTTCTCCTTGATATCTATTATTATCTAGCCAACCTTTCTCTGCCCCCCAATAAACATCTTCCTCAGGAGACCATATATCGATTCTTCCACCACTAAATCCGAATGTTTTGCCACCCATAGATTCTATTGCAACATTACCTGCTAAAACTAAAAGATCTGCCCAACTTATCTTCTTTCCATATTTTTGTTTAATCGGCCAAAGTAAACGGCGTGCCTTATCTAAATTTCCATTATCCGGCCAACTATTTAATGGTGCAAAACGCTGTGCACCAGTACCAGCACCACCTCTTCCATCTCCTGTTCTGTATGTGCCTGCCGCGTGCCAAGTCATTCTAATAAAAAAGGGGCCATAGTGACCATAATCTGCAGGCCACCAATTTTGAGTGTCTGTCATTAAATTTGTAAGGTCTTTTTTAAGAGCAAAATAATCAAGTTTATTAAACTCTTCTCTATAATCAAAATCAACCTTCATTGGGTTTGATCGTTTGTCATGTTGGTGTAAAATTCTTACATTCAATTGATTTGGCCACCATTCTTTATTTGTTGTTCTATCAATATTATTACTTGTTATTGAACCATGCATTACAGGACACTTATTAACCCCATCCATTTTAATTCCCCTTATAAAATTATTTCTTTAGAATTAGAATAATTCTAATATAGAAACTGACTATATTTATGTCAACTATAAGTAATAACAAAAAATATAATTACTCAATTTCAATAATTACATTAAATTTCTTAATTTTGAACCCAACTGGAGGTGTGGGAAACTTGGATAAACTAATATCATTTTTTCTAATATCAATAAGTTCATTGGTTTTTGGGTTATAAAAATGATGGTGCTCTTCTAAGCGTGTGTCATACCAATTTCTTCCTGATTCTAAAATGATTTCATTTAATAAATTATTTTGTGTAAAGTCCCTTAATGTATTGTAGACAGTTGCAAGAGATATATTGAGTTTTTCCTTTTTTATAACTTCATGTATATGCTCTGCAGTAAAGTGTTTAGGCGGTCCAGAAAATAATGCTTCTGCAATTTTAAGCCTTTGATAGGTTAATCTCAAACCAGACGACTGAATTTTTTTTTGAATGAATGTTTGCAATTTAATACACCAAGATTTGCTTTAAGTTAAAATCTTTTAACATTTTGTCAAGTTTACATATAATTTTATTTAAAATTTTATTATTGGTGCTTTTTAGGTTAGTTTCAATAAAGTATCTTGTTTTGAGGAGATTAATTTGGAAATAAATAAACAATCATCTTTTTCTTATGAAGATTTAATTGCATGCGGTGAAGGGAAACTTTTTTCAGAAGGTGGCCCGCCATTACCTTCCCCGCCCATGCTTATGTTTGACAGAATAAGTAAAATTAACTCTGAGAAAGGAGAATTTAAAAAAGGTGAAGTTGTTGCGGAATTAGATTTATATCCCAACTTATGGTTTTTTGATTGTCATTTTAAAAATGATCCTGTAATGCCTGGCTGTCTTGGCTTAGACGCTCTCTGGCAACTTCTAGGCTTTCATTTAGGCTGGTTAGGGGGCAAAGGATCAGGAAGAGCTCTTGCTGTTGGAAGCGTTAAATTTTCTGGACAAATTCTTCCCTCTAATAAATCACTGGCTTATAAATTAGATATTAAAAGGATTATTATGAGGAAGTTGATATTAGGAATCGCAAATGGAAAAGTAATTTGTGATGATAATTTAGTTTATGAGGCTGAAGACATCCGTGTGGGCCTATTTAAGGAAGACTAAGATGAAGCGAGTAGTTATTACTGGAATGGGTATCATTAGTTCAATTGGAAACAATCTACAAGATGTGGAAAAATCACTTTATCAAGGAAAATCAGGAATTATCTTTGCAGAAGATTATAAAGAAATGGGCTTTCGAAGTCACGTCAAAGGAAATATTAATATAAATTTAGATGAAAAAATAGACAGACGTGTACTTAGGTTCATGGGTGACGGTGCAGCTTATGCATACCTCTCTATGGAGCAAGCCATTAAAGACAGCGGGCTAGAAAACAATGATGTCTCAAATGTGAGGTCAGGTTTAGTTGTTGGAAGTGGAGGGCCTTCTACTTCCAGCATGATGAATTCATTTGACATTGCAAGAGAAAAAAGCCCCAAACGTGTTGGCCCTTATATGGTTCCAAAATGCATGTCATCAACTGTATCTGCAAATTTAGCTAATTCATTTAAAATAAAAGGTTTAAATTTTTCTATTACTTCTGCATGCTCAACTTCAGCTCACTGTATATCTGTAGGCTCAGATGCAATTAGAAGCGGTTCTCAAGATATTGTTTTTGCAGGGGGAGGCGAAGAAATACATTGGTCACTTTCAGTTTTGTTTGATGCAATGGCTGCTTTGTCGAGTAAATATAATGAAAAGCCTCAAATTGCATCTAGACCTTATGACAACGAAAGAGACGGTTTTATTATCTCTGGGGGAGGTGGAATTATAGTCTTAGAAGAACTTGAGCACGCAAAATCCAGAGGTGCTAAAATATATGGTGAGTTATTAGGTTATGGGGCTAATTCTGATGGATTTGATATGGTGGCACCATCTGGTGAGGGGGCTGAAAGATGTATGCAATTGGCGATAATGGGATTTGATGGAAAAGGAATCAAGCGTAAAATTAATTATATTAATGGTCACGGGACAAGTACACCAGTAGGTGATATTGCTGAATTAAATGCTATCAACAATGTTTTTAAAGATAGTAAAAACATTCCAATTTTAACATCTACAAAATCATTGACGGGACATTCTCAAGGTGCAACAGGTGTTCAAGAAGTAATCTACACCCTAATCATGATGAATAACGACTTTATTTCAGCAAACTCTAATTTTGAAAATCCTGATGAGAATGTTAACGCCATTGAAATTCCTTCCGAAGTTATTAACAACTTTGAACATGATGTTAGCTTATCAAATTCTTTTGGCTTTGGTGGAACCAATGCTTGCCTAGCTTTAGGAAAGTATTTTAATTGAACATGAAAATACTTGAAGGAAAAAAAGGATTAATTATGGGGGTTGCCAACGAAAGATCTATTGCGTGGGGAATTGCTCAAGAAGCTTCTTCCAATGGAGCAATATTAGCATTTACTTATCAAAATGAAGTGTTCAAAGATAGAATAATTAAATTAGCTAAATCTATAGAAAGCAAAACTGTTTTGAAATGTGATGTTGAAAATCAAAATGAAATCAAACAGACCTTTAAAAAAGTAAGTAGTGCTTTAGGAGAACTTGATTTTATAGTTCATGCAATGGCATTTTCAGACAAAGATGAATTAAAAGGAAATTATTCTGAGACAACTAAAGATAATTTTAGAAAAACAATGCTTATTTCAACTTTTTCATTAACTGAAATATGCAAAGAGGCATTGAATATAATGTCAAATAAAGGAGGATCAATTATAACATTAACCTATATAGGTGGTGAACGAACTACTCCAAATTATAATGTTATGGGTGTAGCTAAGGCAGCTTTAGAAGCTTCTGTAAGGTATTTATCAGTTGATTTGGGTCGCAAAAACATTAGGATAAATAGCCTATCAGCTGGACCAATGAGAACCTTAGCTGGAGCTGCTATATCAGGTGCAAGACATGTCTTTAGGCACTCTGAAAACAATTCCCCCCTAAAGAAAAACCCAAGTTTGTCAGAAGTTGGGAAAGCAGCCATCTATTTAATTTCAGACCTTTCATCTGGTGTTACAGGTGAAAATCATTATGTAGATGGGGGTTACAATATTATAGCAGTACCAAAAGAAAATAATTAATTTGTTTCTAGGTCTTTTCCTGTTTTTTGATCTACTCTTTTCATCGAAAGTTTTACTTTCCCCCTATCATCAAAACCTATCACTTTAACTTTAACCTCATCACCCTCTTTACAAATGTCAGTTGTTTTTTCTGTCCTTTCATTTTGAAGTTCCGAAATATGAACGAGACCATCTCTAGCACCTAAAAAATTGACAAATGCTCCAAAATCAACCGTTTTCACAACTTTTCCATTATAAATAACACCCAGCTCTGGTTCAGCAACAATGTCATGGATTTTTTTCTTAGCCGTTTCTATCGAATTACTATCTGAAGCAGAGATAGTAATTGACCCATCATCATCAATATCAACCTTTGCCCCTGAAACTTCACAAATTTCTCTAATAACTTTGCCACCAGAACCTATAATATCTCTTATCTTATCAACAGCAACTGTCATGGTGAAAATTTTTGGAGCGGTCTCTGCTAAACTTTCGCGTGAACTACTTATTGCTTTTGACATCTCTTTTAAGATATGTATCCTTCCTTCTTTGGCTTGATCAAGAGCTATTTTCATGATTTCTTTAGTAATAGATGTTATTTTAATATCCATTTGTAGGCTGGTAATACCTGTTTCCGTTCCAGCTACTTTAAAATCCATGTCACCAAGGTGATCTTCATCACCTAAAATATCTGAAAGAACAGAAAAGTCTTTTCCTTCTTTAATTAAACCCATTGCAATTCCGGCAACAGGTTTAGGTAGTGTAACACCAGCATCCATCATCGCAAGCGAAGCTCCACAAACTGTTGCCATAGATGATGAGCCATTTGATTCTGTTATTTCCGATACTAATCTGATAGTATATGGAAATTCATCATTGCTTGGCAACACTGGATTTAATGACCTCCAAGCAAGTTTTCCATGACCAATCTCTCTTCTTCCAGGAGTTCCGGTTCTCCCTGCTTCGCCAACTGAAAAAGGTGGAAAATTATAATGCAACATAAAACTTGATTTGCTTTCACCTTCCAACAAGTCAATTCTTTGCTCATCAGTTCCTGTGCCTAATGTAGCTACAACCAGAGCTTGGGTTTCTCCTCTAGTAAAAAGAGCTGAACCATGTGTTCGAGGCAGAACTCCCACTTCTGACACAATAGAACGAACAGTTTTAGTATCTCTACCATCTATTCTTTTCCCAGTTTTTAAGATTGAACTTCTAACAATATCTGACTCCATATCCTTAAAAGCAGATAATACTTGGTTTTCCTCATGATCTTCACCACACAACTCAATACTTTCATTTTTAACTACATCTAAAGCTGCATGTCTTTTGGTTTTATCTTTTTCCTTATAAGCATCTGTAATATTTTTTGTTAGTGGCTTCAATATTTTAGCAATTATTTTCTTATTATCAGGGACATCAGGAACTTCTATTGGTTCTTTAGCACATGCTTCGGCTAGGTTTATAATTGCGTTAATAACTGGATTCATTTTTTCATGGCCAAAACTCACTGCCTCTAACATCTTTTTCTCGGAAAGTTCTTTTGCTTCAGATTCAACCATTAAAACCCCATCAGCAGTTCCAGCAACAACCAAATCTAATTTAGATTCTTTAATTTGATCTAAAGTAGGGTTAATAATAAATTCATCATTGTTCATTCCTATTCTTACAGCGCCTATTGGCCCCTTAAATGGCGCTCCTGAAATAGTCAATGCTGCTGAAGCACCAATCATTGACACTATGTCTGGATCATTTTCCATATCATGGGAAAGCACAGTGCAAATGACCTGCACTTCATTCATAAATCCTTTAACAAACAAAGGTCTAATGGGTCTATCTATTAGTCGGCTAACTAAAGTTTCTTTTTCACTTGGTCGACCTTCTCTCTTAAAAAAACCACCTGGTATTTTCCCAGCCGCATAGGCTTTTTCTTGATAGTTTACCGTAAGTGGAAAAAAGTCTTGTCCAAGCTTAGCTGATTTTACCACTACTGCTGTACATAAAACAGTCGTTTCTCCCAATGAAGCTATTACAGCTCCATCCGCTTGTCTGGCAACTTTACCGGTCTCTAAAACTAACTTCTTGCCTTCCCAGTCAATTTCCTTCCGAAATATTTGGAACATATTCATTTTCCCTTCATAACAAATAAACTTTGAAATCTTTACTAATAGATTTTATTGGTATTTTTCTTTTTGATAAAATTTAAAGGCTTAACGTCGCAAACCTAAATTTTCAATAATTTGAGAATATTCATTTTCATTTTTATCTTTAATATAATCTAAAATCCTTCTTCTTTTTCCAACCATAGTAAGCAAACCTCTTCTAGTAGAAAAATCTTTGCCGTGTTCTTTGAGATGCTCTGTTAAATTCTTAATTCTTTCAGTTAATATGGCCGCCTGCACCTTTGGTGAACCGCTATCTTTTTCATCTTTACCAAAACTTTTAATCAGTTCTTCTTTTTTACTTTTTGTTATAGACATCAAACATCTCCAAATCTTTTGTATTAAATACCCTCTTAGGTTTTAATAAACAATCCTCAATAATACAAATTGCTACAGGGGTTTTTTTTACAGTTGTTAAAAATAAACCATCATTTTTAGTTTTATCAAAACTATTCATTTTTCTTACTTTTTCAATAGGTATTTTTTTTCCTTTAAGTAAGTTTTTTGAAGTTTCTAAATTAACTTCAACCTTATCACTATCACCAATTGGGTATAACATCGGTAATATTACACCATTTTTCGCGGAATTGTGCGTTATTTTTTTGATTTGATCAAGAGAAATCGATTGTTTCTGAAAAAAATTTCCAACTGATTCCCTATTTAAGCTTGAAACATGCCCTAAAACACCTAATTCTCTTCCTAAATCTCTAATTAGAGACCTTATATAAGTCCCTTTTTCACATCTGACAAAAAATTCTGCCTCATCTTTATTTATAATTCGCAAAAGTTTAAATTCGATAATTTTAACCTTACGTGCTTTTAAGGTTGGTATACTTCCTGATCTGGAAATCTTATATGCCCTTTTACCACTAATTTTAATTGCTGAAAAGTTTGGAGGTGTTTGTATAATTTCACCTCTAAAGGTTGATAAATTTTCTAAAATAGATTGTTCAGTTGGTCTTATATCTGTGGTTCTTAAAGTATCTCCTTCGATATCATCTGTTGTCGTTTCGATTCCCCATTTTGCCTTAAAAGAATATGTTTTTTCACTTTCCATTATGAACCTAATTACTTTAGTTGCCTCACCTAAAGCAATTGGTAAAACGCCTGTTGCCATAGGATCAAGAGTGCCTGCATGACCAACTTTTTTAGCTTTTAGTATAGATTTAATTTTTCTCACGCAATCAGAAGAGGAAAAATTTTTAGGTTTATTAAAATTTAACCAACCATTTAAGTTTTTTTTTTCAAAAATAAATTTTTCTGATTTATTTTGATTCATTTATACTTTTAATTTTTTTATTTATTTTATTTGCATAACTAAAACTTTTATCTTCTATAAAAATTATTTTTGGCATTCTTCTCAAATGAATATAAGAAGCAATCAGTTTTTGAATATGATAAACATTATTATTCAGAGAAGCCATCACCTCATTAATATTATCTCCACCTAATGAGGTTACATATGTTCTAGCCCATTTTATATCCGGGGAAACCACAACTTGAGAAACTATAACAGATGATTGATTCAAAAACTTGTCATGAAAATCGTACTTTATAAGTATACTTGAAATTTCTTTTCTAAGTAACTCACCAATTCTAAGTTGCCTTTGGGTTTTCGAAAATGGGAGATTGTTTTTGTTTTTCATAATATAACCTAAAGTTTTTAATTTCAAACAATAACAAAAAACTTTCTTTATAATTTTGCAGCAGTTTCCTTTACCTCAAAGCACTCAAATACGTCTCCTACCACAATATCATTAAATTTTTCTAAAGCTATTCCACACTCCAAACCCTCTTTGACTTCTGAAACTTCATCTTTAAATCTCTTAAGAGTTTTCAATGGGCCTTCATGTATCACAACATTGTCTCTCAAAAGCCTAACGTTGCACCCCCTTTTAATAATTCCTTCAGTAACCATACATCCCGCAATTTTACCAACTTTGCTTATGTTGAATACCTCACGAACTTCTGAATAACCAATAAATTCTTCTTTTCTTTCTGGATCCAAAATTCCTGTCAAAAATGAAGTTAGCTCATCTATTAATTCATAAATTATTGAGTGATACCTGATATCAATATTTTCTTTCCTTGCCAATTCTCTTGCTTGCGGAATAGCTCTAACATTAAAACCAAGCAAAACAGCTTTTGAAGCGGCTGCAAGAGATACATCACTTTGTGAAATTGCACCAACCCCTCCAGAAAGAAATTGAACTGCCGCATTATCATTTCCAATTTTACTAATTGCCACTCGAATTGCCTCTAAACTTCCATGAACATCCGTTTTAATAACAACAGGCAATTCCCTCTTTTCAGTGTTTTGAATTGCAGACATCATTTGTTCAACAGATCCTCTATTAGCTAATTTTGCAATATCAAGGGTATCTTTCATTTTGCTTTTTCTGTATTCAGCAATTTCTCTTGCCCTTGCGTCTGTTTCCACAACAACAGCTTTGTCTCCTGCCATTGGTGTGCCATTTAATCCTAAAACCTCAACAGGAAATGATGGTGAAGCTTTTTTTATTTTGTTTCCTTTGTAATCAAGAAGCGCCCTAACTCTTCCTGTTTCAGATCCAACAACAAGAATATCTCCCACTTCTAAAGTGCCTCTTGTTATTAATAAAGTTGCTACTGACCCTCTTCCCTTTTCAACTTTAGATTCAATAACAACTCCTTCTGCACTTCTATTGGGGTTTGATTTTAATTCTAAAATTTCAGATTGTAGAATAATTGCTTCCTCTAGTTCTTTTATACCTTTTCCTGTTAATGCAGAGACTTCTACTACTTGTATTTCACCCCCCATATCTTCTGAAATAATTTCATAGTTTAGAAGATCTGTCTTCACTCTATTGGGATCAGATTCTTGTTTATCACATTTATTTATAGCAACGATGATTGGGGTTTTTGCTGCTTTTGCATGATTAATCGCTTCAACTGTTTGATCCTTGATGCCATCGTCTGCAGCAACAACTAAAACAACTAAATCTGTAATATTTGCCCCTCTTGCTCTCATTTCAGTGAATGCAGCATGACCTGGAGTGTCAATAAATGTAATTAAAGATTTATTATCCGTTTTAATTTGATAGGCACCAATATGTTGTGTGATGCCTCCTGCTTCGGAAGAAGCAATATTTGTTTTTTTGATTGTATCCAGTAAAGACGTTTTTCCATGATCAACATGGCCCATAATTGTAACAACTGGGGGCCTAGGAAAAAGAGTTCCGTCTTCATCTTTTTCACCTAATAACCCAATTTCTATATCGGATTCTGAAACTCTTTTTGGCTTATGACCAAGTTCAGTTACCACAAGTTCTGCCGTTTCTCCATCAATTACTTGAGTAGCAGTTGCCATAATATCAAGGTTCATAAGTTGCTTAACTACATCTGCTGTTTTTTCTGACATTCTCATAGCTAACTCTCCAACAGTAATACTGTCTGGTATAGTTACATCCCTATATTGTTTTGCTTGAGGAACACTTTCTGTTTGAGTTTTTACTTTTTCTCTTTGGCGTCTCATGGATGAGAGGGATCTCATTCTTGCTTCTTGACCTGACAGAGCATCAGTAATAGTTATTTTTCCTGCTCTCCTTCTTGGTTCGTCTCTTTTGACAGCAATTTTTAACTTCTGTCTTTTCTTCTCCGTTTCGCTCTCTTCATTCTCTAATTTACCATCAGCTTGTTTTTTGGACCTGTCATAATTGTTCGCTTCTTTTACTGGAGGTAAAACTGGAGCTAGATCCAAATTGTTATCCTTATTTTCAGTTTGGGCTTCTTGAAAATTATCTTTTATTGCTGAAAAATCAGAATTTATAGTTTCATTTTGCGATTGATGAATCTCATTATTATTTTTTTTGTCTATATCTTGCAGACCCTGTTTCAATGCTTTAAACCTAGCTTCCCTTTCCTTTTCTGTAAGGCCTCTACTTGTTGAAAATGTTTTGTTAATATTTAAACTATCAGTTTTCGAAATAGATTTCTCTTGGCTGTCCCTTCTTGAAAACCTTTTTCTTCTAGTTTCAACTTGAACTGATCTCAAGCCTGATGTTGATGAATTTCTAGGTTTTTTTATAATTTCTTGGGTTGAGCTGAGAGATAGCTTGTTATTGCCCTGTAAACTTAATTTTTTTCTTTCTGGTTCTTTTTCTTCGGCCATTGCCGTGCACCTCATACAGTTATAAAACCTAGTAACGTTTTTACCCTATTATATTATATCTATATTAAAATTTAATCTAGAGTTTCATTATTTTCAGCTGGCGTTTCATCGGATTTATCAAACCAATGCTGTCTTGCTGACATGATTATTTTCCCAGCATCTTCCTCATTATCAAGTCCATCATTATTAAGAAGCTCTAATAATTCGGAGGAGTCTAAGTTTGCCAAATCTTCTTTGCACTTAATTCCATTCTCACCAAGTTTAATAATTTGCAAAGATGTTAGCTCTTCAAAATTAATCAAATCCTCTGAAATTTTTAATTTTTCAATCGCTTTAACAATTCTCTTTTTTTCTTTTTCAACAAAAACTACAGCTCTTTTTTTCAGCTCTTCTGCAAGATTAGAATCAAACCCCTGTAAACCAGAAAGCTCATCAACTGATGTTTCAGCTATATCATCGATACTTTCAAAACCTTCAGCAACTAAAAGATGAGCAATTACGTCATCAATATCTAATGATTTAATAAAGTGATCTGAACGATTCTTAAATTCTTCTTGCCTTCTTTCAGATTCTTCAGCTTCTGTTAAAATATCAATGTACCATCCTGATAACATTGAAGCTAGCCTGACATTTTGGCCCCTTCTTCCTATTGCAAGACTTAATTGATCGTCAGGTACTACTACCTCCATTTTTTGAGTTTCTTCATACATAACAACTTTTGAAATTTCTGAAGGAGCCAAAGCGCTAACCACAAATTCTGCATCATTATCATTCCAAGGGATTATTTCAATTTTTTCACCTTGAAGCTCATTTACTACAGCTTGAACTCTTGCTCCCCTCATGCCTACGCATGCACCAACTGGATCTATGCTTGTGTCTTTAGATAAAACACTAATTTTTGCTCTGCTTCCAGGTTCTCGTGCTACAGACTTAATTTCTATTATGCCCTCGTATATCTCAGGAACTTCTTGAGTAAACAATGCAGCCATAAATTCTGGCTTTGTTCTTGATAAGAAAATTTGTGGCCCTCTTACTTCACTTCTTACATCATAAATAAGAGCTCTAACCTTATCTCCCTGTCTTAGTATTTCACGAGGTATACAATCCTCTCTCCGAATCACAGCTTCACCTCTTCCAAGGTCAACTGTGACTGATTGGCTGTCAACTCTTTTAACCGTACCTAAAACTATATCACCAACCCTGTCCTTATATTCTTCAAATTGTTTCTCTCTTTCCGCCTCTCTAACTTTATGAACAATTACTTGCTTTGCTGTTTGGGCTGCAATTCTTCCAAAATCAATTGGTGGCAAACTTTCTTTAATATGATCACCAACTAAAAAACTGCTTCCTTTCGAATTAGCTTCATTGATGCTAATTTGGGTTGAAAAATCTTCAACTTCTTCTACAACTAGTGTCCATCTTTGTAGTGAAATTGCACCATTTTTTCTGTCTATATGCGCTCTAATATCTCTATCATTTCCATAACGAGATCTGCCGGCTTTTTGAATGGCTTCTTCCATGGCAACAAAAACTATTTCTCTGTCTATTGATTTTTCACGAGCAACAATGTCGGCCACCTGAATAATTTCATTTCTAGGTATAGTAGTTTCTTCCAATTTCATGCTCCTTAATAATAATTACTTTTCTAATCTAATTTTAATTTACAATCATCAATTTGATCAAAGGGAACTTTTAAAATTTCTCCATTTGATTCAATTTCTATGACCTCATTCTTTAAAATATTACTTATTTTTCCTACTAACTTAATTTGGTTTTTAAAATTTTTGTTTAATTTTGCAGTTATAATATATCCTCTAAATCTAATAAAATCTTCTATTTTTACTAAAGGTCTATTTATTCCCGGTGAACTTATTTCTAGACCAAAATTAAATTCAACCCTCTTGTCAACTTCTAATAAAACAGAAACATGTTTACTAATTTTGACACAATCATTAATATCAAGGATTTGATCTTTTAATCTTTCTGCCATTATTTGTAAGTTTTTTGACCCATCTATTCCTTTTTTTATTCTGACAACTTTATATCCCATTTCCTCTATTGGCTTATAGATAATCTCCCATACAAGTTCTTCTATAATCATAGATCATTGTCCTAAATGTTTTTCCAATAAAAAAGGTGAGCTATCGCTCACCCCAAATTAAAGGATTTTCAGTATTTTAGTTTAAAGTATTCAATTAATCAAGGCTCTTTTCTATTTTCAAACTTTAGCCAGATGGGTGTTCTTTTTTCTTCAATGGCCTTTAACATATACTTTGTGTCCTCAAACATTTTGGGCTTAATATAACAATTTTTTGTACTTTTAACCTTCCATTCAAAAAAAGAATTATTTGAAAAACTTTTTAATATCCACTCCTGTGCTTTTTGATCATCACTTGCAATATGTATTAAAGATTTTAAAATCATAATTTTTGAAAGATCCGCTATTAGATCTTGTTGGACAAGCCTTCTTGTAATATGTTTCGACTTTTGCCAAGGATCAGGAAACAAAATACAAGTTTCAGAAATACTATTCTCTGGCAGTTTCTTTATGAATTTCCTAGCATCACCATGTAAAATCATTATGTTTTTTATTTTGTTTGAGTCAATTTTTTCTAACAAAGAAGCAACACCATTTA
>CACAIE010000011.1 GCA_902532475.1 uncultured SAR116 cluster alpha proteobacterium | reverse complement strand
GTCATTAAACTTTGTCGATTCTGAAATTCTTAGTAATTCATTTTTAAGTTCAACAACCTCCGCATTTAGAGCAACTCTATCCGCACCGCTATACGTGCCATTGGCAGATTGAACAGCTAGTTCACGCATTCTGTGAAGTATCTCTGAACATTCGTTCATTGCCCCTTCAGCAGTTTGCGCCATAGAAATTGCATCTCCTGCATTCCTAATTGCCACCTGCATTCCTGTAATTTGCGATGTCATTCTATTGACGATTGATGCGCCTGCTGCGTCATCACCAGCTGCATTAATGCGCTTTCCAGATGAAATACGCTCCATAGACGTCGCGTAGCCTTCTTGATTTCTATTCAAGTGATACAGCGACTTTAAGGCAGCTATATTAGATAAAATATTACTCATAATACACCTATTCTAAAAATTGAGGTCGAGGTGAATGAGCAATATCCATGCCAAAAAAAGGGGAGGGTGTTACCCCTCCCCATATGCCACGGGCATTTTTTGTTATTTTAGCCTTGTAACAATACGAGCATTGTTTGCTTGGCTTTATTTGCCTGGGCAAGCATAGAGGTGGCTGCCTGCTGTAGAATTTGAGCCTTGGTCAGCGCAGATGTCTCTGATGCGAAATTCGCATCTTCTACTGAAGTCAGCGACCTCTGTGTGTTAACGGATACATTGCTTAGGTTGTCCACTGTAGATGTCAGCCTGTTTTGGGCTGCACCCATTTCTGAGCGGACTTCAGATACCATTGCAAGGGCTCCGTCAATAACGGATATGGCGTTTGTCGCGCCAGTTTGTTTTGAAATGTCAACGTCTCCCATCTTTGATAGTGAAGATGCTTGAGCAGTATCGAGATGGGTAAAGTGGTTGGCAGCGTTCCCTGGTGTCACTGTAAAAGCTTTGTGACTTGTCAAGGCAACTGATCCAACGAAACCGGCTGAGTCAGTACCCACAGCCGCACCTAGTGTTACTTGGCCACCAGTATTTGATTTGCCGTTTCTGTTAGCTGCATCCATTACTATATTACCTGCACCTAATACCCCTGAAACTATTACATTATAGCCATCCTGTTGCACGAGTTTAATACCTGACAAGTCTGCAGTCAAAGAAGCATTAATGCCAGTTGAACCGGACACTGAGTTAATGGCATCTTTTAAAGAAGTCAAGTTAGACACACTAGCAATGGTAGCATTAACCACAGAAGCAGTGTCACTTTTACCTTGTAAAGAAAAAGTATATGTACCAAGAGCTGATATTGAAGCAATATTAGCTTTAGTTACCGCAGACGCATTGATCCCTGTTGTTCCAGCACTTAAGTTAAAAGCCTGTGCAGCATCTCTAGCGCTGGCACCGGCTCCCACTTTTACTGTCTCTGTGCCAAAGGAACCTGCAACAGAATAGTCAGCAGCGTCGACAACTAATGCTTCCAAAGCTGTAACAGCAGCAGCAGATGTAGCAACAGCTGCAGTGGCAGACGCACCAGAATTCAATTCGTAAGCGCCTAATGTTGATGAGTCAGAGGATGTCACGCCAATATTAAACACTTGGTTTGCACCAGTGCCAATTTGGATTGACTTGTTATTGTAAGTACCGTCTAACAACTTCACAGAGTTAAATTCAGTTGAACTTGAAATTCTGTTTAGTTCGTTGTTAAGAGCGTTAATTTCATCTTGAAGGAAAGATCGGTCTGTACCAGTATTTGTATCAGATGCTGACTGAACAGCTAGCTCTCTCATTCTAAGAAGGATTTCGCCAGATTCTTCTAAGGCACCATCGATTGTTCCGATGAGTGCTAAAGCGTCAGTGGCGTTTCTTGTAGCAGCGTTTAAACTGTTTACCTGAGCTCTTAATTTAGTTGCGATGCCAAGACCAGCTGCGTCGTCAGCTGCAGAGTTCACTCTCTTACCTGTTGAAAGTCTCTCCATTGCTTGTGTCATCATGTTGGAAGAATTTCCGAGGCTTCTTAAAGCCAGTTGGGACATAAAGTCACTGTTAATTGAGGTCATTTTATTTATCTCCTTGTTAAGGGTTTCCCCTTATCTCCTAGTTATAAGGGTTTAACCCTTGGTTTATTTAGGCCTGGCCGTCAGTGGTCTCTAACGGCCGGGCCTTCCTTTGTTGGCAAATTCAACTTTATTTGCCGTCAGTCACTCAAATCATCCCAATGGCGGTCTTGTTATCCCGCCTGAAGCAAACGAAGTACTCCTTGATTTGCCTGGTTCGCTTGAGCCAACATTGCTGTTGACGCTTGCTGTAAGATTTGAGCTTTCGATAAAGCAGTTGTCTCTGTTGCGAAATCTGCATCAGTTATTTGAGACCTAGACTGCTCTGTTTTTTGAATTATATTGCTTAAGTTGTTTACTGTGCTTGTAAGTCTGTTCTGGATAGCACCTAACTGTGACCTTGAAGATGCAACCATTGCTAATGACTGATCAATTACTGATATAGCATTTGTTGCACCGTTTACTGTTTTTAAAGAAACGTCTCCAAGTTGAGTTAAACTAGATGCAATTGCAGTAGTAGCCCAAGAAAACAAGTTAGCAGCATGTTGAGGTGTAAAGGTAAATGACTTATCACTAGATAGTCTAACAGTACCTACAACTGCTGAAGAGTCATCACCACCAGTTGCTAACGTCACTGCTGTTGAAGCAGCATCATCTGGATCTTGAGCTGATAGCACCATATTTGAACCTAAAACATCACCGATAACAACGTTGTATCCTTCAGCCTGAACCAGCCAAACTTCATTTTTAGCCGCGTTCAAAGTTGCAGTTACACCAGTTGAGCCTGAAACAGCGTTAATCGCGTCTTTAGTAGCGGTTAAATCTGTTATTGCTGCGTTAGTCGCTGTCACAGTAGATGCAGTGGAACTTTTGCCTTTAATTGTGAAAGTAACTGTACCTGTAGCTGCGAGTGTGAACCTCGCTTTAGTAATAGCGGTTGCCTTAACATTAGTTTCACCGGATAGTAAGTTGACCGCTTTAGCAGTGTCGCGAGCATTTGCACCTGCGTCAACGCCAGCTGTTTTAGTTCCAAAAGACCCTTGTAAAATATAGTCGGCGCCAACATTAACTAATGCGGTTGCAGCTGTCTCTGCAGCAGCGGCATTCGCAGCGATTGCTGTAGCGGAAGCGAGTGATGTTATCTGGAAAGCTCCTAATGTAGTTGTATCACTTGAAGCCACTCCAAATTTCATAACTTGATTGCTTAAGTTACCAATTTGAATTGTTCTGTCAGTATAACTTCCATCAAGAACATTAAGTCCGTTGTACTGTGTTGTTGAAGAAATTCTGTTCAACTCGTTGTTAAGTTGATTAATTTCATCTTGAATATATGTTCTGTCACTGCCGTTATTAGTATCTGAAATCGCTTGCACAGAAAGTTCACGCATTCTTTGTAAAATTCCTGTTGCTTCATCAAGTGCACCCTCGACAGTATTTACCAAGGAAATGCCGTCAGATGCATTTTTAGATGCCATCTTTAAGCCTTTGATTTGAGCAGTCATGCTACTAGCCACAGATAAACCAGCAGCATCATCAGCTGCGCCATTTATTTTTTTACCTGTAGACAATCTTAGCATTGCATTCTCATATTCACCTTGTGTTCCCCTTAGGGAGTTTTGCGCTTGTAAAGACGCAATATTAGTATTGACTGACACCATGGTCGTCTCCTTTATGTTATTAATTACAATCCCGGAGAGGACCAATTGCGCTGACCAACTCCGTAAAATAACAAACGTCATATATTAAAAAATATTAGGAAAAAACTTAATAAAAAATTAAAAAAGTCTTTGTTTTTATTTATTTTTTTTTATTTCTAAACAATTTGATGCCAAGTCGTTTATAGATGCAAAAAATTGATATTTCTACAAAATCTCTCAAGATTTTTTTATTAATTGTCTTCTCAAAAATATAAACTGGCATTATTATATAGATTATTTATAAACGGCATTAATTTTGCAAATATCCATATTATATTTTTTAATTATGTGTGATACGATATGCTTGCAAAGTTACTTAAACCTCAAGGTGTTGCGATGAGTGGATACTGCCCTCAATGGGTTTACACATCATGTATTGGAATGATAATAAAAGATTTCATAGAGAAGGACATTCCACTAGACCTTCTCAGTCGAAAATATGGTAAGGAATTATCTGAAAAATACAAAGAAATTAACCCTATAGAGATGGCTTCAATTTCAGAAGATATTATCAGGATATTAGCAGAGATTGAGGCTGGTTCAGATTCAATGAAATATATAACTGGTTTTATATATTTTACTGTAAACTTTGAGAGTATAGGGAAAAAAAGAACTCGTAAATTGCTTTTGGGAGATATCTTTGACGGTGAAAGGGTATTGCATTACGATGAGAAGATAATTGTTAGAAGTTTTAAAGCGTACATGTATTCACTTCGTTCAGGTGCAACGCCTTCAGCCCCGACAGGCTGGTCGCTTGACCAGGAAAATGATATTGATTTCTTGAAAGAGATTTCTTTGAAAGAATTTTCTATCTTTGACGCCGTTCAAACATAAAATAAAGAAATTCTATATATTATATTTTGTTTTGAATTAGGTTCAATATCTTTGGGTGAAGATGAATATTATCAACCATGTAATTCATATTTGAAGCATCCATTTTATTTTTTGTGATAGAGTAACTTATCAATATATTTCCCAAGTGAATTATTGGTGACGTTTTTCAAGACTTGATTGAATTTTTCCACCACAAAAATACGTAATTTTTCTCTGTGAGAGCATTTTTTCGGATCTATAAATGGTGCAGGGACTGAAAGGAAGTATGGCTCAATATTCTTTTTTTCAATATATGGTTTAGAAAATTTAAATATCCATTAACTGTTTTTTTGATAATAGCTCTAATATCTCTTCACTAATCAAACCTTGCTCATATAAGTGCACTAATTGATTTTGATCATCTTCAGTCGATTTAGGACAAATACTTTTTTAAGCTTTTAATGCTTTAAAGTTTTTAGGAAATTTTTGTAAAACCATCTTGTAGATATTAATGGCTTTTTGAATGTCACCTTGTTTGGTAAATTTATTTGCCTTGGTAAAGGACTGGTCTAATGAAACAGTAAGCATTAAAAATGTTTTTTGATCTTAGTTATTGATCTTTCTATTGGGTTGTAATGCATTGATTAATTTATATAAAAGTATAAATTATAAATTGACGATAAGTTGAAGCATGCCTTGCTTGCCTTTATTGGCCTGGGCTAACATGGCAGTTGAGGCTTGCTGAAGAATCTGTGCTTTTGTAAGGCCTGCAGTTTCCTCAGCAAAATTTGCGTCTTCGATCTTTGAGAGTGATGCTTGAGCGTTTACTGCGATGTTACTTAAGTTATCAACAGTTGACTTTAATCGGTTATTTGCTGCACCCATGGATGATCTTATCTCAGAAATCATAGCAAGGGCGCCATCTATAACTGACAAGCTGTTTGTTGCGCCTGTTTTTGTCACTAGGGAGACATTTGCTATTGCGGCTTTTGTTGATGCTATCTCATTGGTATTTGCTGCAAAGCCGTTAGCGGCATTCCCAGGAGTTACTGTGAACGCCTGATGGCTTGAGAGTGTCACTTGCCCTAGTAAGGCGCCACTGTCATCGCCTCCGTTAGTTAGTGTTATATTGGAGCCGACAGCTTCCTCTCTGTCCAATGTATACAAAGTAGCATTCCCTCCAGTCATATCTCCAAAGATCATATCGTAACCTTCTTCTTGAACCATCAGAATTCCGGCTTTATCGGTTGTAAGTGCAGCTGTTATTCCAGTTGATCCACTAACTGCGTTGATGGCGTCTTTTATTGCAGTGACATCGGATGTTGAAGTGATTGTCGCTGTCACTGTAGACGCAGTTGAACTTTTGCCTTGCAGAGTAAAAGTATACGTTGCATTAGAGGCAAAGGTTAGTTTCCCTCTGGTAATAGCTTGCGCTAAAATTCCAGTTGTACCAGATATGATGTTAAAAGCGCTCGCGACATCTCTTGCGTCTGCTCCGGCGTCAACTGCCGCTGTTGTTGTTCCAAAGGATCCCTTGGCTACGTAATCTGCATCACCATGTGACAGAGCATTTACAGCAGTTAAAGCGGCATTTGCACTAGCGGCGGCGGCTGTTACTTCATTGGCAGAATTAATTTGATAGGTTCCTAAAGTCCCAGCATCAGTTGCCGCAACGCCAAGCCTTAAAACCTGACCACCGGCAGTGCCGATTTGAATGACCTTATCAGTAAATGTCCCATCTAGTAATTTTTGTGAGTTAAATTCAGTGTTATTAGAAATTCTATTCAGTTCTGTTGCGAGTTGGTTAACTTCATCTTGAAGGTACGCTCGGTCTGTCCCTGTGTTTGTATCTGAAGCTGCCTGAACTGCCAATTGTCTCATTCTTTGGAGTATGTTAGTTCCTTCATTAAGGGCGCCTTCAATTGTTCCAACCATGGCAATGGCATCGGATGCGTTTTTCATTGCAGCGTTTAGGCCATTAACTTGAGCCTGCAACTTACTGGCAATAGACAAACCCGCAGCATCGTCTGATGCTTGGTTAATTCTTTTGCCTGTAGAGAGTCTTTGCATCGCCTTTGTCATGTCTGCGTCAGTCTTGTTAAGGCTTTGCAGAACCATTTGGGACATATAGTCACTATTGATAGAAGCCATAGCTAATAACCCTCTCCGTTAATATCAAACATTCATTTTTGGGAGGGCGCTGACCACTCCATGAGGATATAAACGCCTGTATGAAAAATATGTTAGTAATTTTTTTTTATTTTTTTGCATTTTATTTAAACTCTTACTTTAGATAATCAAAAAGACTGCTTTGACTAATCTTTGCGTATGCCTGCTGCGCTGCATCCTTATTAAGAAGTAAGCTTTGTAGCTTGGTAACCAACGCTGCCATATCAGCAGTATCAATGTCTGAAATTTTTTCGGAAGTTGCTATAATTCTTTGGTCAAGTGAGTCTTTTTGATGTTCTGCTTTATTTATCTGTGCTCCAAGAAAGGCTCTTTGTTGACTCAGATGGTCGCTAGCCTTTTGAACGTCAGTCACAGAACTAGAAATCAACTGATCAACGTCAGTTAACCTTCTGTAGGCCCCAACAACTGTACCGTCACCTGATAATGTGTTAAAGTCAACGTAACTTTTTACTTCAGATGATGAGAAATCCATACCCTCAATTTGGATATTGTCAACTTTAATTAGCCTGCTTTGTGTTTCAGTAAGAGTAATTCTACCAGTAGCATTATCCAGAGCTGCCGAAATGCCAGTATTAGCGGTTTCTGCATTGATTTTATTAACCACGTCACTGAATTTTCCTTCAGATATAGTAGTATTGATGGTTTTGGCTCCTTTACTTCCTGTCAAAGTGAAGGTCCAGTTTTGAGGGTCTCTCGGAACTTTAAAATCTAAAGATGCGGAGGCTGTCCCAGAGCCCTGTCTGGAAAGTCCAGAGGCAGTGCTTATGGCGTTAATCGTATTTGAAATAATATCAAAAGTGCTCTTTCTTCCTTTGCCCGTGTCAACTGTTTGAAATGCAGTGCCACCGTCAATGGAAGTCGCTACATTCATCGATTCTGAGATTTGAACTGAGTGCGTGCCGCGATCTCCCAAATACTCAAAAGTTCCGTCGACATTCTTTCTGAAGGCTTGAGAATTTGTATGGTAACCAGCAAATAGACTTTGCCCTTGAGCATCCCTTGTATTAGCTATTTCCATCATTACATTGGAAAGCTGTTCAACTTCAGTTCTGATTGCAACTCTTTCAGCCACACCGTTAGTGTCGTTGCCAGCTTGAATAGCTAACTCTGAAATTCTTATCATTACATTAACTGCTTGCTGAATTGAAGCGTCTGCAAGATCTAAACGTCTTTGAGCGGAATCTACATTTCTTTTAAATCGTTCCAAAATATTTTTTTGCTCTTTTGCAGCTGATAATTCAACAGCAGCAACTGGGTCGTCCGATGACCTCAAAATATTTTTTCCAGTGGATACTTTAGCTTGCAAATCTTGGATTTGCTCAGTGAGTTTTCCGAATTGGTTGACTGCTTGTTGATTGAATAGTTTTGTACTTACTTGCATTTAATCCTCCTAGACTACGTCCAGTAGTGTTTGAAATAATTGTCTTGCAGTTGATAATATCCTAGCGGATGCCTGGAATGCTTGCTGTTGCTCAAGAAGCTGAGCTGCCTCTGTGTCAAGGCTAACCCCTGAAAATTCTAATTCTGATGCCATGGCGGCTTCCTTAGTGGCTTCCGCAGCTTCTAAAGACAAGTCTCCTGATAAGACTGAAGCGCCTATTCCTGTAACGATATTGTCAAAAACCTCTCTAAAACCTCCTGAATTTGGTCCGCTGGCGTCTTGGGTTTGGAGCATGATCATGGCATCAAGGTTTCTTGCGTCTCCAGTGCCTCCAGCGTTATCAGAGATTTTAAAAGTATCGTCCAGTTGACCTTTGCCTTTGACAATAACTTTGTATCCTGCAGCTTCTGCTCTTCCAACTGTGTCTAAAGTGCGAGTTGCAATCGAGTGACCTGTTGTAGCGTCGAGAAATTCTATTACGCTGCCCTCAGTATTTGATACTTTGATGTCTATGTTATTAGGATTGGCTATGTAATTTGGAAGAGGGGGGTCTGATCTGCTTGCTACACTTCTCGCGCCTCCTCCATTTACGATCATTACAAGATCTTCATTGGGGACATTTTTGATAGAAATATTACTTCCAATCAAACTTGTTACGCTTGTATTTGTTCCTGAAGTGTCAGCTGCAACAACTTTTCCTTCGGTGGAAGTGATAATCACTTTTTCTCCGTCAACGTTAACTCGGTAATCTGAGGCTTTTAACCCCAGAGTTTCTGCAGTAGCAGTTTGAGCAACTTTGTATGTTTTTCCACTGTAGGCGTCAGTTTCAATCACAACCCGGCCATTAGCTTTCACAAAAACATCATGTGCACTGCCGCCTGTTCCTAAGTAGGCAAAATCAGCACCCCCAGTTGTTTGAAGTGAAATTCCTGTTGTTCCAACAAGAGCCTTCACTTTATAATCTGTGTTTGGCCATAATCCTTGGACATTGCTACCATCCATACAAATATATCTCACAGTATCACCCGCTTTAAATCCATGACCTTCACCAACTGTGATTGTTGCAGATGTATTGTTAGTTTGCCCCGCTGTATTAGCTATTCTAGTATGCTCAGATTTTACAAACTGATCAGCTGCGTGGCCGTTTCCACCGCCGTATGTGATGGTTGCACCCGACGAGCTTTTTAAAGAAAAACCATGTGATCTGATAAAGCCGTCCGCTGTGCTTCCTCCACTTCCACCGTATGAAAAATCAGCACCATTAGCTCTTTGAAGTTTAAATTGATTTGTTCCAATAACCACTTTAATTTTATAAACTGTACCACTAGATAAATTATTTAAATTTGAGGTATCTTCACTTTTAACATATTTTACAAAATCTCCAGCCTTGAACTCGTGGGGAGTTGCAGTTGTAATGGTAGCGTTGTTAGCAGCAGCAATCCCACTAGTGTTAGCCTTTGAACTGGATTTTTTGACAACTGATGCAACAGTATACTCAGTATTGTGTGTTAACCCATTGAGTGCTGTCCCACCTTTAAAGTATTTTACTTTTTCACCCACTTGAAATTCAGGGTCACTGTCTGCGGCTATTATCGCACCAGCAGAAGATGCGATGCCTGTCGTATTAGAAGTAATAATATCACTCATCCAATTTACAGTTATTCCTTCTAGAATAGATGTAGGATTATGAGAATGAGCATCCGCTAATGCTGCTGTAACTTTACCACCGTTATTAGGGTTTACAGTTAAATTGTAGTTGGTATCTTTAACTTTAATTGAAGAGGTTGTAGTCGCTGCGGGGACAGAAATATCACTTCCAGAAAGGGTTCCTATAGCCTGGTCAATACCGAAACGGATGGCTGCGTTACTGTTTCCTGAAACAGCATTGTCATCAGGGATGGTAATTTGCTGGCCTGAGAGACTACCTCCAGCAAATATCTGTAACTTTTTATTTTGATCGAAATACGCATCTAATCTATTTATTTCTCCACCAGATATAGAAATTTCTCTTTCAACTTCCATCCTTCCGTCAGTCGTTACTAATGTTTTATTCGCTGTGGCTCCATTAATTGCTTCTCTTCCTCCGCCAGTTCTAATGTCGACACCATCATAAAATAAGATACTCGTAGTATGGTTCGCCCCTTTGTAGGGTTGAAAATTAACACCATCAGTTCTTGATAATTTAATATTTGCACCTTGAAAAGAGAATGAATATTTATCTGCAGATCCAGCTGTGTTTAAGGCACTATTCAAACCTGATACAATGCTTGAAATATTAGTCTGGCCTGCCACAACTGTGTAATCTATGTCTATTTCTGGCTCCATTCCTGCTGATAAAATTAAATGTATGTGGTTGCCAGCAGCAGCAACTCCGTCAGCGTTGGAGACAGAGAAGGTGGCAGTTGCAGGAACAGCATCACGGCCATTATCAAGCATAGTGAGCGTATAGTTTTGTTCAGCAAATTTAACGACTAGTTTTTCACCTGCTGCAGGAATTTCACTTACAGCATTTTTGCCTGAAACTGATGCTATAATAGAACCTGACCTCAAATTTTTAGCTATGGCAGAGGCAACACTAGAAGAAGTTATGCTTTCTAAGTTTTTAGTGTCAACAGTTGAAGAAAAAGAGGTTCCAGACCCAGTATTCGGTACAGTCAATTTATATTGGCCGCCAGCTGCTAGAGCCATAGTACCATCAACAGAAGAACCATTACCGTCAGCACCTTCAAAAGCATCAAATTTTAATGTCATTTGCTCGCCAGTCGGCGTCATGCTTTTTTCAATATAACCATTTTCAAAAACATCTGTTGCACTTGATGAAGTTGAAGTATTTGCTCCAGCAGTCGTTGTCATGGAGAAGGAACCGCCTGAATTGAGTTGAACGTAACCAGTAAATCTTGCTGCATCAAACGTGGTGCTATCTAATTTAATTTCTGACCCTAAATCTTCAAAATCATCGCCTAGGGTTTTGACATTTAAGGGAGTGCTTGAAGCTAAAAATTCAGACATCATAATGTCGTCACCGTCTTGACTTTCAAGAACGATTTTCTTTTTGTCGACTGAAAGATAAGCTTTAACACCAGTATTCGCAGAATGCTCATTGATTTTCTTTGCTAAGTCGCCCATATCATCTGAGGCAATAGTAGCGTTTATACTAATGGCATCTTGGTTTTTAGATTCAAAGTCCATCGTAACTTGCCCAGTTCTCCTGATGAGTTCAAACCTATCATGTGTAAAGTCATCGCCTGTTCCACTTACCGAACCATTATTGCCATAAACTAATGTGCTTCCATCGGTGTTTTTTAAAGTCATTGTATTTCCAACAATAGAAGCGACTTGATAAAGCCCGTATGTACTTAAGCCATTTAATGGTCCGCCATGATTAACACCGTCATCTCTATGTGTTAAAGCATCAAGATATTGTATTGTATCTCCAACTCTAAATTTTGTAAGATTATCTACTGCACCCCCATAGGTAGATGAAAGCTCTATAGCTTGGCCCTCATTTTTTCTTGTTCTTGCAAATGTAATTGAACCTATTTCAGCCATAGATAGTTCAACTCTGGTAATGGCTGAAGCTTGCACACCTAAATTGGCTAGATTTTTATTGATTTGCTTTGCTGTGTATCCAGCTGAAGATCCCGCTGGAATGTCAACATTACCACTCTCGCCACCAAACATAGAGATACTTGCATTCCACGCTGAAACAGCACTGTCAGGGAATATTGTTTTGGAGGGAAGGGTGCCAGAATTGTTTACATTATATAACTTAAATGTATCACTTGCATGGCCGTTTCCTCCTCCGTAAGTGATGGTGGTGCCGTCCCTGTTGGTTAATGTAAACTGCGTTGTTCCATTGATTGACCCAACGGTGTATAATGCTTTATCAGTTAAACCTGTTAAGGCTGTACTATTAGCAAAATATTGTACTGTATCGCCTACAGCGAAGCCATGATTTGTGCCTGAGGTTATAGTTGCCCCAACTGCTGATCCAATACCTGAAGTGTTTGTCGTTACTGAGTTACTATTATTGCCAAGAGTAATAACATGCTCGCCAGCCGCAGTTTTTCGTTCTATGGAAAGACCTCTGTAGGCATCTGCGCCTGTTAAATTTAAGTAATCAGCTCTGTAAGTAGCACCTTTATTAAATCCGTTATCAGTTGAAATAAGTTTAGCGATGTCCTCTTTTGTTAAAGGTGTCCCTGCTAAGTGACGACCTTCTCTGGTAAACACTTGAACATTTGAAGGTAAGGCTGATGCTTTCCTAATCCCAAGAATGGTACCCCCACCGGAGAGCATAGTAGACTGACCAGAAAAATCATATCGAGATGACGCAAAGGTAATACTGCCTCCAGATCCGGAAGCATACAAACCAATGTCAGAAAGAGTTTGCGAGCTTGCACTTTTAATAATGCCTCTGTTTAAGGCGGTAGCGATTTCATTGCACGATTTCCACTTTTCTGTTGCCCCTGCTTTTGGGTATACACTTGAATAGGTTAAATCAAATGTATTTTGGGCACTGTTTACTTCTAAAGACAGTGAAGTCGTTGTAGGGATTTCAGTTGCAGTTAACTGAAAATTCATTTGTGACTGAGTTTTAAAACTAAGCAATTCAGCAGTTTGAGACCCGGCAGGTATTGATGCCACTGCTCCATCACTTAAGAAATTTGTAGCTGTAAGTGGCGAATTAGAGTCAGTAAATACTTTTGCTACATTTGGGGGATTTTCTGAAGATGCGATTTTATCGACAGTCGCGGTTATGTCTGCGGTTCCTTTATTTGATACAGTTGCGCTGACAAGTGTTTTGGATGCTGCGGCAAAATCCTGTGCCCTTCGAAGCATAAATTGCATTCCAGAAGCAGCGCCAGTCAGGGGTGATGTACTTAACTCGTCACCATCAATTGGTTTCCCTAAAATGTTCATTGAAAATCCGGGACCTTTAATTGTGGTTGTTCCAAAAATATCTTCTTTCAGCGAAGTGCCAGATAAAGACCATCTGTTTTGGGATTCGATATACTTTGCAGTTAGTGATCCAGTTGGAAGTTTTTCAATGTCATTGATAACAATTTCTGCAGAAACAACGGATCTATTTGCTCTTCCAGGGGTTACAGTCATTCCGGATGTAGTAAAAATATTCTCTCCTTGCTTTCCATCAAGAGTAAGCCCCTGCTTGTGCTGTTCGTTTAATGTTTCGGTAATGAGAACGGCAAGATTGTCAATGTCTCTGTTAGTGTCACCAACTAAGGCGAAAGAATCTACGACACCACCTAAAATTCCACCTGTAACTTGGTTTGTAGGTGTGTTAGTTGTTCCGGCCCCCATCAATACTTGAATGACGCCGCCAGTATCTGTAACGCCCATTTTAGTTCCAACTTTACCTGATAGTATTTTGGGTCCTGCGCCAGTTTTGCCAATAGTTACTGTGACATCTTTTCTTTCATTGTATGATACTGATATGTCTGTAAGTTTTGATAGTTCTTCCAGAAGTCTATCTCTCAAGTCAAGTGTTGAGTTAGGGGAGCTTCCGAGACTTGATGATAACAGTCGATTATTAACGTCAACGAGTTGATTTACGATGGTATTGATTGCTGTGCAAGTGTCTTCAGCTTGAGACCTTCCATTTTTTTGCATATCAGAAAGTTGTGTTGACAAATTCCTGAAAGCTCCAGCTAAACTTTTCCCTTCTTCTAGTGCTACAGTTCTTGGGGCTAAGTCTCCTGGGTTTGCTGCTAAGTCTTGAAGAGATCCAAAGAAACGACCAATATAACTTCCAATATCGGAATCCCCAGGGAGCAGAGTGTCCTCAAGATATTTCATTTGGTTTGTATAGGCTTTAAGCTTTTCATAATTTGCGATAGAACTTCTAGTTCTATCTAATAAAAATTGATCGAATGACCTTCTGATGTCTTCTACACGAACACCCAAGCCCGCTGAATTACCGGTTGACGTAACGCTACCGCTACTCGCGCCAACCTCTTTTAGATCAGCCTCTCTTCTTTTATAACCATCAGTATTTACGTTGGCTATGTTTTGGCCAGTGACTGCAAGGGCTTGCCTATAAGATTGAATGGCGCTTTTACCAATATCAAAAAGACTAGACATTACTTACCTTCATCCTCAACATTTCCACCAAATTGACGGATTAATGCCTCTGCAATTCCAAAATTTCCTGCTTTAGATAATTTTTGAGCAAGCTCATTGTCCATCATTGCGTAATATGTTTCGGTGGCTGAATTTCCCAAGACATCTTCAGATAATTTAGCAGCTCGTGCTGATTTCAGCATTTGCGCTAAAAATAAGGCTTCAAACTGCTCTGCTGCTTCATTGAGGCTAGTTTTATTTGGATTTAATTTTTTTGTTGCCTTGTTGCTTATTTCATATGAAGTTTTTGGATCTAAGCCAGGAATGATATAATTTTCCATATGAACTACCTTAAATGATCACTAACTCAGCTCTTAAAGCGCCGGCTTCTCTCAATGCTTCAAGGATCGCAACTAAATCTGCAGAACTTGCTCCAACAGCATTCATTGCATCAACAATTGATGAGAGCTTTACGCCAGGATCAAAAATAAACGCTTGAGCTGTTGTTTCAGTGATTTCCATTGCAGTGTCTGGGTTTTGAACGGCCTCACCACCGCCTGCCACTTGGTTCCCCAAAGCGCCAATGATTTGCGTCCCTGCAGATACGTTTACGTCTTCCTTCACTTTAACAGTTAAACTTCCGTGGGTTACTGCTGCAGGCGTTACCCTGACGTCTCCTCCAATGACAATCGTTCCAGACCTTGCGTTGATAACCACCTTAGCAGATGGTCTTGCAGGCTCGAATTCAATATTTTCTAAAAGGCTCATAAAAGTTACTTTCTGGGAAGGGTCCATTGGCGCTCTAACGCGAATAGATGTAGAGTCAATTGGAACAGACACATCTGGACCAAAAATTTCATTAACCGCTTCTGAAAGTTTTGTTGCGGTGCTAAAATCACCTTGATGAAGGTTAAGAATTAAAAATGGATTTTCGAGAAATGGCATTTCAACCAGTTTTTCTACAGTAGCACCTCTTGGAATTCTTCCAACTGTTGGGATATTAACAATCAAAGAAGATCCATCCCCTCCCTCTACACCAAACCCTCCAACAACTAAGTTTCCTTGAGCAATAGCATATGTTTCGCCATCCGCTCCTTTGAGGGGTGTCATCAACAAAGTACCGCCACGCAATGATTTTGCTGCGCCTAAGGTAGACACAGTAATATCAATGTTTTGTCCTGGTTTTATAAAAGGAGGTAACTCTGCTGTAATCATTACTGAAGCAGCATTTTTCCCATTCAAAGATCCTGCATCTGTAGAAAGTCCAAGCTGCGAAACCATGGACTGCATTGACTGTTGAATTAGTTTCGTGTTTCCATCGCCAGTTCCCGACAAGCCAACTACCAGTCCGTAACCAATGAGCTGATTTGATCTAATGCCAGCTACTGAAGTTAAATCCTTTAAACGATCGGCAAAAGCATTCGAAGTAATATTCGATATAAATATTAAAATTAAAAAAACACAAAGTTTAAATTGCTTCATTTATAACTCCTAAAATGGGGACACAACTCTGAGTGCTTTTCCTAACCACCCAGGTTGATTTGTATCGTGGACATCACCAGTTCCAGTGTATGTAATAGATGCGTGAGCAATCCTGTTTGAATTGACTTCATTGGAAGCTGAAATATCCTCTGGTCTGATTACGCCGCTTAATCTGATATATTCATTGCCGTTATTAAGTGTAAGCTTTTTCTGTCCCATGATTTCAAGGTTTCCATTTTCAAAAAGTCTCACGACTGTGACGCTTATTTTACCTGTAAGTGAATTGCTTTGAGTTGCGCTCCCTGAACCGGAAAATGCTTGCTTTGTTCCTGCTGTTAAGTCTGCAGCAGACCCAAGATTACTCTGAAGTCCAAGAGGAACAGTAACTTCAAATGCATCGGTTTTTCCTGACGTAGCACCTTGGGCTTTCTTTGCACTAAACTGTTCACTTAAATTTACTGTTAAAATATCACCGATCGTTTGTGCTCTTCGATCTGTTGCAAATAAGCCCCCCCCAGCTTGAGCGTAAATGCTGCCATTAATGTTTCTATTAGGTTGATCAAATTCTTGAGTTGGGTAAATAGGTTCAAATTCTAGAGAAGCTTTTTCTTCTACATACGTATTTACGCATCCAGTAAGAAATAGAAGGCAAGAAAATATTTTTATAAGTGAACGGGTCATGCGCACCACCTTATTCATAATTATAGATTTTGATTGATAAACCTGAGCATGTCATCAACACCAGATATTGCTTTTGAGTTAACTTCGTATGCTCTTTGAGTTTCTATCATATCGACTAATTCTTGGACAACATTGACATTTGAACTTTCAAGAGCTCCTTGGACTAACTTACCCATACCGCCTATGAATGGTTCAGAAATTACAGCTTCACCACTTGCAGGTGTTTCAACTAAAAATGACTCACCTATTGGTTGCAGGCCTCTTCTATTAGGAAAATCTGCAAGTTGCATTTGTCCAATTTCTTCAGCTTCTACAGCTCCAGGAACTTGTACGCTGACAATTCCATCTGCGGAGATGTTTATCTGAGTAGCCTCTAATGGAATTTGTATTTCTGGTTGAACAACATACCCGCTAGCAGTTGTAAGTAAGCCTTCTGCATTTCTTGAAAAAGCTCCATTTCTTGTGTAGCCAATTCTTCCATCTGGCATCAAAACTTGAAAGAAACCTCCGCCATCAATTGAAATATCTAACGCATTATCTGTACTGACTATATTTCCTTGGCTAAAAAGCTTGTCTGAGTTAACTATTCTTGTTCCAGTACCTACCGCGAAAGCTGAACTCAAGTTAGTTTCTGCAGATGTTTGATCACCACTGTTTCTGATAACCTGATATAAAAGAGTTTCGAAATTTGCTCTATCTCGTTTAAATCCTGTTGTGTTAACGTTTGATAAGTTGTTTGCTATTACTTGCATTCTAACTTGCTGTGCATTTAATCCGGTTTTCGCGACGTGCATTGCATTTGTGGACATAAAATTCTCCGTTAAATCAAATTATTCACATATAAATAAGCAATGCTTGTGCCAAAAATTAATTGAGCAAGCTAAGAGGTTTTTATTTTAAATTTTGAAAAGTTATTGAGGCATTCTCATGAGGTTGGTGGCAGCCTCATCAAGGTCTTTAGCGATTTTTATCAATTTAACATTGAGTTCAAACTGTCTTTGCTGGTCTAAAGACACAATCATCTCCTCAACGGCATTTATGTTGCTGCCTTCAAGGTGTTTCTGCATTAATATAACCTTTTGGTCTGGCTCTGGTAAGCCGCCTGTTACCGTTTTTAGAAGTCCGTCTTTATCCTTAAAGATTTCTTCACCAGATGCCAGTGTAGTCGCGATTATACCAACGTTTTGAGTTGTTCCAGGTTCTCCGCCTAATGGCTCTACAATAATTGCTCCATTTTCTGCAACAGAAATACTTTTGTAAGGAGGTACAGCGATTGGCTCAAGTCCATCAGAAAGAACTGTTTCTCCAGCCCCGTTTACAAGAATTCCATCAGCATTGACGTTGAAGTCGCCTCGTCTACTCAAGCCTGTTGCGTCTTTTGTTTTGATAAAGAAAAAACCAGGGCCTTGCACAGCTACATCTAAATCTTCACCAGTTGGATTGATGTGTCCTGGTTTAGAGGAAAACACCCCTACATTCGTTCTTGTGGCAAAGGCTTTTGCGTCTAAGCCTTCCTTGGTTTCTAAATAGGTAGTTTCAAACTCTATGCCCAGATCTCTTCTGTAGCCAGGTACATTTAAATTAGATAAATTTTGGGCATTCATGGATTGATTTTGTGTTATCATATGCATTGAATTCAATGCAGTGTGTATCATCTTATCCATAATTAAATACCCCGATTACCTCTAATTACATTCTGATGTTAATGATAGTTTGAGTTAGTGTTGTTGTTGTTTCAATCGCCTTCGCTGAAGCTTGGAAGTTTCTTTGTGCTGTAATCAAGTTCACAAGTTCTTCTGTAATATCAACATTAGATCTCTCAAGCGAACCAGATAAAATTGTACCGAAACCTTCAGATCCAGCCTCACCCACCTGTGCAGAACCAGACACAGCAGTTTCAACGTATGTTGCGTTACCAATTTGCTTTAATCCGTTCTGGTTGTTAAAGTTCGCGAGAACCATTTTACCTAACGGATCATTCTGACCGTTTGTGTAGTTAGCTCTAACTGTTCCTGATGCGTCAATTTCCAAACCATCGAGTCTGCCTGAAGTAAAACCGTCCTGCTCAACAGAGAGAACTGAGAACGGTTGAGCAAACTGAGTTGAAGAAGCAAAATCGATATTGAGGTCAATTGAGAAGCCTTCCTCCTGCTTTTCATAGTGAACCTTGTTTTTTGGACTTAATAATTTACCAGTTTTATCAAATGTAAGCTCTCCCTCATCGATGTATAACGGGAAAAAGCCATCAACTTGGTTGGCAGGTGGCGTTGTAGTAACATTACCTTCAGCATCAACAAATAAATCATTTCCAGCTGCGTCAGTTGCTTGCTTTAAGTTATAAATTTTTGGAACACTTCCAACACCCAAAGGAACGTCATCTAAGCCAAGTCTAGTAATGCCTTTAACCTTAATCGTAGATTCTGGGCCAGTTGTACCAGTGGTAAAGGTAAAATTATTAGAAGTTGGATTGTATTTTACAGTAACACCACCAGTTTGCTGGCCAGTTAGAGGATCTTCAATCTGATTAATCCTTGTCTGTAGGGCTTCTGCCAGTGTAGAACCCACGTAAAATCCTGTTGGAATTTCAATCACACCGTTAACACCGTTAACTGATACGTTGAAAGTGGTTTCATTTAATGTAGAAGTAAGCCTGAAAACTTGTGTCAGGTCTTCTTTAGCAACGGCTCCAGTAGCAAGGGCAGGAGAGGCTCCTAGTCCAGCAGCAGCAGTCTTGACTGCGTCATTCTTAGAGGTTCCCACACCCAGCAAGTGGTTATCACCCTTGTAAAAGTCTGTACTATCGATCACAGATCCATCAGTAGTGGAAATTGCGTATCTGCCGATCGCTATATCAGATGATTTCTGTGCTGAAGTAACGCCAATGGCTCCGTTCGCTTTAATTGTCTCACCTGTTGTTCCACTCTTAAAAGTAAAAGTTTTTGTATCACGACCGTAAGTGACGCCAACGCCATATCTTTTATCGTTTAACTGGATTTCTTCGCCATCTGCGACAAATGCTTCACCAGCAAAAAATTCACCACCCTTGATTTGAACTTCAGTTGTATCATCAAGAGTTGGTATTCCTAAATTGTTAGTTGAATTAGCTGATGACGCACCGTATACGGCAAAACTATTAAAGTTACTGTCAGTACCAGTACCCAAAACGTTTCTGTCGACAGTAAAATTCAATCTTTGGTTGATATTATCGTAAGTAAGTTTCACTGGAGGTTCATTTTCATCAACCCAGTCAGTTGAAGAAGATAGGTCTCCTAGACCCAGAACACCGATTGAATCTCTGGCTGATCGGGTAAATGTATCAGCAGCGTGACCCGCTCCTGTAATATTAATGTTTGTGCCAGCTTTAGCATTGGCATGCGTTGTAGCAAGCTGAAAGTTATTGTCGTCTAGTCTGATTATATAGTAAGTATTGCCTGAAGTAAGTCCAGTAGCTGCAGCAGATGATGTGTATGTCACTTCGTCACCTGTTACAAATCCATGGTTAGTTATACCTGTTTCATCGGATACGGCTGGAACTGTGGTAACAATTTTTGCTGTTTCTGTTACGGTTTGCAGGTTGTCATACTCATGAGTTGATTTAATTTTAAAAATACCACCAGTTGCAACATTATTAGTCTTCATAAAAATATCGTTGGTATTGCCATCTGTTGCACCATTAGGAATGGTTAATGCGGCACCTCCTTTAGATGCAGCAATTTTGAAACTGTTAGCATTAGGTACATTTTGTATATAGTATTTAGTACCTGATGAAAGTCCAGTTCTAGCAGTACCTGCAGCTGTATAAATAATTTCATCGCCAACTTGGAATTCATGAGCGGTACGAGTAAAAGTATCTGTGTTATTCAATGCTGAAGTATTAACCACACCATGACCTGCAACCTGAGAGTTTGTATAAGCATGCTTATTTGTGGTGCCGATCTCTCTTAAAGCTATCTTTTTACTGTTAAAGTTAACTTTTGATCCTTCAAATACATTTGTCGCACCCTCAAAGTAAGCTTCAACTTGAGTTGAAGGGTCACTCAAAACTCTAAATTTTGCACTTTTAAGGTTAAAAGCGTCATCAGGGAAAGTTAAACCCGTTGTATTGACTAAAATGAATGGACGAGTGGCAGTTGTATTGACGCTACTCACAGTAAACTCACGTCCATTAATGTAATTAAATTTAGTTAAATCTGTGTCTGCAACATTGACGTCGGCAGTTGCTTGAGAGCCTGCAATTCTTATTTTATCGCCACTGGCTAAGCCTGCTGGAGCGCCAGTCGTGTAAACTTTCAACGTGTTTTCTGTGGCGCTAAATTCAAAGGTATTGCCGCCGTCTGCAGCAACATTTTGCTTACTGTCATACACTGAGAGATTTGGCCTTTTGTCATAATACGAGTAGCACACATATTTATCAGCAGACGTATCACCTGAGCCATCTGTGCTGGCGCTAGTTCTATGTTCTACGGTTACAATTTGTGTTGATTCAAGTACTTCTGTCATCGTTCCGCCAATACTTTTCCCAAACAATTTATTTGAAACACCCAAGGTTTGAGCTCCAGAAACCACATCGTATTTGTTCACTGCGTATTGGTTGAGAGATTCATTTACTTTGGCCTGACTGTGCGCAAGAAATTGGTTTCTAGTAAAATCAGGTGAAGCACCTGTAAGGTTGATCGATTCAGTTGTTGACACGTAACTATCTGTCAGCAAGTCAACATTAATAGCTGTGGTCAAGCCCTGAGACGAGCCGTCTGCTTGAAGTTTATAAAATTGAATGTTTACAGCATCGTCAACGTTTTGAACGATTTGAACTTTTTTGTCGTCACCATAGGCGGCGTTAATAGCTCTTTGAACTTCGGCAGCGAGTTGGTCAGCGTTATATTTTCCTGGATTTAAGTCAATGTTCAATGGCTGGTCACCATTATCAACATTCAATGTGAGAAAGTTCTTCCCCCAGTAAACTCTTGAATCAGCGTTACCTGCTTCACGTGTTGATTTAAATTGCATTGGGTCAGTAACAATTTCAACTAATCTGTCACCTTCTTCCCCAAAATCAAATTCGCTTATTTCACCTTTTATTTGTGCTGGTGAGGAGTTAACTTTATTCTTTAAGTCATCCGCTTTGTAAAGCTTTGAGCCTTTTCCTTCAAGGAAGTAGTTATCATCTGGAACTTTTGTAGTGATGTTTCCAAATTTATCTATGAACTGTTGCTTGCCTGCATCGTCAATAGACTTAACAAGATCAGGATCAATGACAGTGTCATTAATAACAAGTTTAGTTGTGACTTTATTTGTTGGATCTTCTGCTGACGCTGTTTGAGTTTTGATAAAGTAAATTGTTGCAATTGTTGGGTTACCCAAATCATCAAAGATCGTAATTGATGTTGAGTTGTTATATGTTTCTGGGTTTGACGGGTTGAAAGTATATCCATCTGCAAAAGCAGATTTCTCAGTTACAACTTCAGCGCCAGCGGGAACGTTTACACCAATTTGAATATTATTTGTCGCTTGAGGTTCACCAGAAGTAACAGGAAGTTGCAATGGTGAAGCACTAATTATATCTTTAGCAGTAACAGATCCGTCATTGTTAACTGGGAAAACTAATAAATACTGACCAGCAGAATCAACAACGTATCTATCATCGTTAACACTCAATGATCCATTTCTAGTATAAACGATCTGCGCAGAAGTCAGAGAAGGCTTCAAAGCAAAAAATCCTTGACCAGATATAGCTAAGTCCAACGCGTTCAGGGAGGATGAAATGTTACCCTGTGTAAACTGCTGCTTGATACCTTTAAGAATTGTACCAGAACCAATAGAAGATGACGCGTTCTGCAATGGTGAAGTCGCAAAAATATCACCAAATTCAGCTCTACTTCTTTTAAATCCAGTAGTACCAACGTTTGCTATGTTATTTGAGGTTGCCGATATATCGGCAGAAGCACCATTAAGTCCTGTAAGGGCGGTATAGAATGACATCTGTTATTTCTCCTGGTTCTACTTTGTATTAATTACATTCTAAATTTAATAACTTCATTTGCACTTATCGTGCCATAATCTCTGACGTCTAACATTACGCCACTATCTCCATTTCCTGCGGATGAAGATAGAACTTCTGCAAATATCGATGAATTAACACCTTCCATGCCTTTGCCTATATTTGCATAAGCTTCAACAAAAATCGGATCATCGTTATCCATCATATCTTTTGGTGCGCCATGCCAAGCAAAACCTACTAGACCTGAAGATTGATTTCCTAAATTAATTGTATCAATAATTTCTCCACTTTGAGATTTGAACACTACATTAACATTAGTTGCTGCAGACGGCAGATCTATTACGCCATTAACTGACCCGTCATCGTCTGTTCTAGCAATTTTTCCTGGAACTAAAACAGAGTGCCCAAGCATATTTGCTGCTGTAGCTATTCTTGTTTCACCAAGCTTAGCAGCTACATTTTTAAGAGATTCATCCATACTTGTTATGCCTGTAACTGTAGAAAATTGAGCCATCTGCGCAATAAACTCACCATTTTCCATTGGGGCAAAAGGGTCTTGATTTTGAAGTTGCGTAGTCATTAACTTTAAAAAATCTTCCTGACCTAATTTGTCTTTTGCCTTTGGCATGTTTGATTTATCTGCTGAGTTAATTCCCAATTTATTTAAAATTGCTGATAATGATTGCTGTGAGGGATCAATGCTTGACATTTATTTGCTCCTGGAAAATTTTTTATTTTCCTAAATTAAGAGTTCTCATCATGAGAGCTCGTATAGTTGAAATTACTTCTATGTTGTTTTGATATTGCCTGCCAGCTTCCATCATCTCCACCATCTCCTGGTCAACATTTACTGCAGCCTTATAAACATACCCATCTTTATCTGCTTGAGGATGTTCAGGCATAAAACTTTTTTCTGGTTCAACACTAACTTGCTGGATATCTACTGCATCAACAGTAGCCAAACCGGATGTTTTAGCATGTTCTGCGAATTTTGTTTCAAATACAGGTTTAATAGCCTTGTAAGCTTCTTCTTTACTTCCTGCGATATTTCCTGCATTTGCTAAATTACTTGCAACAGTATTGAGTCTTATTAACTGAGCGGCCATTGCCCTCCCAGAAATGTCAAAAACATTTTTTATATTTGACATTGATTACTCCTATTCGCCTCGAATTGCTGACATTAAGCCGGCAATTTTACTATTTAAAAAACTTAATGTTGTAGAGTACCTTATAGAATTTTCAGAAAACTCCATTTGTTCTACAGCTAATTCAACGGTATTACCGTCTAGTGATTGCTGCAAAGGTTCTCTAAACGAAACACCTTTATGACTAACAGGACGCATTAATGAAAAATGTTTCTCATTGGTAGTTGTTAGGTTTCCAGTTTTAAGGTGACGAGACATTTCAGATTTGAAGTCTAAATCTCTTGCTTTGTAATTAGGAGTTGCAGCATTGGCTATATTTGAAGCAATAATTTCATTTTTTTTATTTCTAAGGCTTAGTGCAGCCGAATGGATTTCTAAATATTGCTTAATTCCAGCCATTATGTATCCTTAAAATTATACTTATATTTATTAATTAAAATCTAAATTTTGGTGTGGAAATTGCAAAAGTAATGCCAATTATTAGAATTGAGGAATAAAAATGAATACAATTTTAGAAAATAGCGGTGGCCCTGGGTCTTCAATTACCTTAGACCCTGAAATTGTTTCTTTGAGAAATAAATATCTTAAAGCCCTGGATGGAAAGCCATTTGAGGAGATGAATCTATTGATTCAAAAACAGCTTGAAACCGAGGAAGAGGACATTAAAAGACTCTCATTACTTGCGGCTCGAGTTTATATTCTTAGATTAAGAACATTAGAGCTTCGTGACGAGCCAACTGCAAACGCAATGCCATGGTCAGAAGACAAAGCTTCAAAGGACACAAAAAATAAAGGAAAAGATGATGAAGCAGAAGAAGGACCACAAAACAAAGGCGATGATTGGCGAAGATTAAGAATGATAGAGGCTGGAGAAGTAAATGGCGTTAGATTTCCTCCAGGGATTATTATTGATGTCAATAAAGATGATGGTGAAAAACTGGTAGCTAGTAACAAAGCAGAATTTGTAGAGACTTCAGATACAAAAGAAGACAAACAAATTAAAAAAGCAGACATTGATGAAAAGTCGCAAGACGATACAAAGAGTGGTGAAGCTGAGCCTGCTGAAAGTGAAGCGAGTGATGAGAAGTCGCAAGACGATACAAAGAGTGGTGAAGCTGAGCCTGCTGAAAGTGAAGCGAGTGATGAGAAGTCGCAAGACGATACAAAGAGTGGTGAAGCTGAGCCTGCTGAAAGTGAAGCGAGTGATGAGAAGTCGCAAGACGATACAAATGATAATGACTTTGAAGAACTTTCAAATAGTGCAAAAGATGAGAGCAAAAAAAATGAGGAAACTCAAGACAAATAGTAAAGTATTACTAGTTTTATTGGGTCTTGTATTTATGCCTTTATTGAGTGGATGTGATCAGTTTTCCAGGTTTAATCATGAAAAATACGACTGTGGAAGTAATTCAACTAGAATTAGTGAAATACTAGTCAATAAAGTTAAAAAAGGTTCAACTGTTAATGTTACTTTAAATGGAGTAATGGAGAAAACTGAAATTAATAAAATTGAAAATAGTGAAATCTATTTTAACTTAACGAATAAAACTATCAAAATTAATCGAGAAGATGGACAGTTAACTGTTAAAGAAAATAGCAAGGTTATTATTTTGGAATGCAAAATAATAAAATTTAAAATGTAGTTTTTAATTTTTATGAAATTTTATAATAGCTTCAGCATCCGATTTTGATAAACCAGTACTAGACATAATTTGTTCAACATTTGCATCACTTCTAGCGAGTTCTATAGCTTTTGTCATAATATCTTGACCTGAAATTCCATCTGCAATTCTGGTTATCTCTGATTTCATGTCTTTAATTAGATTGTCATGTGAGGCTTTGGTTAATTTAAAATCATTTAGATTATCCATTGTTTTTGAAAACATAAGGCCAAGAGCATCAACCCTCTCTTTTAGCTCTGATATTAATTTAAGGTTGTCAGAATTCATTGTTTCAAAAGTTGTTTTTTGGTTTTTTATAAATGAAATATTTAAATAAATAATTATACCAAAGCCAATAACAATTAGGCTAAATAGAATTAATAGAATAAAAAATGAAAAAGTATCAGTTGCAGCGTATGGAAGCACCATTACAATCTCTAACTAAAAGTTGCATTACTTATTTACATTATCGTAAAAATACTTATTGAGCGAATCAAAAAATGAAAGTTTATTGTTATTCATTTTTTCCAACCTTGAAATATTATCTAAAATGTTTTTCATTAAATATTTTTCATTTGTATCAAAGTTGTAATCTTCATTTTTATTTAAAATAATTGAATTTAAATTTTTTAGAAGATCTTCTACATCATTAATATTATTGGTAAATTGAGATTGATTTTCGGAAACAGCTATTGCACTATCAAGTTTAGCCTTGATAGCGTTTAAAATTGAAGTCAATGATAAAGTTTCAGCCATTATAAAAATTTTGGCTAACTTTTCATTTCTCTATAAACATCCATTAGTGCGTCAGCTATTCTATCAGCGTCAATTGGATAGTCACCATTTGCAATTGCATCTTTAATGGCATTGACTTGGTTCATATCAACTGGAGCAGACGCAGAAAGTCCAGACACATTATCAGACTTTGCAATTGAACTAATTTTTGCACTGTCAGTCAATTCACCTGGTCCTGGGACAATATAAGACTTTTCAGCATCTTTAGTGTTAATAGAATCTTTAGAACTTTTATTAAGCTGAGGATCTAACTTTCCTATTGTTTTTTGTATTTGATCTATCATTTTAATCTCCGTAACCATATTAACGTCTCAACCTTTATTTATTTTAGTAATTTATAAAAATTTTTTTTTCGTCTACTATTCTTCCTTGAATAATCTTTCCAGAACTAAGGTTTTTCACCTTTATTAATTCATTAAAATGTCCATTTTGCAAAGCATTTCCTGCCATCTTTACTTTTATTCCATTTAAATCAGAAAAAATTAAAATTGATTGGCCTTCTTTCACCATAAAATTTTCTTCAAGATGTCTAGATTTAATTACTTGTCCCCTTGATAAATTTTGTTTTAGTTTTCTTCCAATTAAATTTTCAAAATTAATAAAATAACCATTTCCTATAATATCTTTTTTATTAGTATAATTTAAGTTATGTAATTGAATCACTTCACCTTTTTTAAGATTATGTTTTAAAATTACTAGTGTAATTAAATTATCAGAATTTCCACCTACAGAGGTTGACTTTTTAAATGAATTTTTGTTGGTGGTATTTGTTCGTATTGTTACTTGCCATTTCATGGGCTCTTTACATGATACAATTACAGTTTTATAATCATTAAATATTGGATTTATCTTGAGTTTATGACTACATTGCTTAAAAACTCTATTTTCTTTGATAATTGGGCTGCTGTTTAGCCCTTTATCTGCTAGAAAATTAACAACTAAACTTTTAATTTCAGACCCCGTAATTGCAAAGGAAGAATGTGAATATAAGATCATTGAATGCAATAAAATAAGTTTCAATATTTTAGAAATATATTTCATTTTATCCGCCAAAAAAGTAAATGTGTGTGCTGTGACCATTGCTTTGTTTTTTATTCTGATTTTTTGACTTGCCTAATACTAAATCCTTCATTTCATTTAATGAAGGAAGATAAATGCTTTGGTTTGCAAACAAAAAATTTGGATTTCTGTTTCTAAATGACTTTGGATTAAATTCCACTATCGCCATTTCTACAATTCTTAAATTTAAACCACTTTTACCGTAATAGGAGTAGAGAATATGCCCCAATGTTTCATCTTCTTTAACCTTGTGCTTTGTTGAAAAATTTGGGTTGGAGATAAAATTGTTGCTATTATTCAAACCTTGACCTGACAATTGTGAAGATGAGAACTCTAATACAACGATTGGCTCAGAAGCCAGTGCATTATAAACATATATGTTTTGGACAAAACAAAATATGAAAAATATTTTTAGACATAAAGGTCTACAATTTTTCATTTTAAAACTCCATAAATGTTATTGCTTTTCCATAATATTTCTCAATATTGCGAGTAGCATTCAAAGGTAATAAAACCGATCCATTGCTATCTACTTTAACTACTTCAAAAACAGCGAAGGGAGTGTTAACTGATTCCGTTAATGCAAGGTTTCCTAAAGATATACCTTGGTTGGTACCCAAGTCTATTTTAATTGCATTCTCAATTTTTGATGGTTGAGCTATTGACTTTAAACTTATACATTTCAAGAATTCATTAATTTCTTCAGGTAAATCATTAATCGAGCTAACTAAGCTTGAAATCACATTATTTCTGTTAGGTCGACTGAAAACGTTTATACTATGAAACATTGTTTTTCTAGGACCGATATAACTAAGAGCTATTCTCGAAGTTTGGAAAACTTCTTCACCATTAATTAGATCTTTTATTACAACCTTTGTAGTTAATTTTAAATAATCTTCTAGCTTTAACGAAGATGTGCTTGTGGAGTGAAGATGTTGTGTAGGTTCAACATAAATTTCGACTTCTAAAGAAAAATCAGCTGGTTTATAGTAAACTACATTTCCAGTGAGAACTTTATAATCGAAGTTGTTCAATTCTAATCTTTTATTATTTTCTTCTAGATTTGTGTTACTAGCATTTAGTATCTCCAAATCTTTGAATTGTAAAAACCCATTTCGTAATTGATTAAAAACTAACTGAGGTAGGTTTTGTGACCAGGCAGGTGATTTTTGACTGATAAATATTTTTGGTGCAAATGAAACTAATCTTGATTTTGGCCTAGCAGAGCAACCAACCTTTTCTTCAGTTTTGCCAACTAAAGCTCTAATAGTAACTTCATAATGCTGATCAGATATAATCTCATCAATGATTGTATAGTCAAGAATACCAGAAGCTGGCCTTACAATCACTTCCTCTTTTAAATTAGAAAATTTATCAACAATACTATATCCTGATATTTTAGCTCCGCCTTCAAGTGCAGCAAGGTATAATGCATCTTCTAATGCACTGTTTTTTGATAATAATGGTGAATTATCCTCTATTACCGATCTTCCAGTAACTTCAACAAATTTGACTTTACAGTTTGCCATTATTGGACAACATAGTGTCAAAAAAATTAAAATGGTTTTCAAAAAATCTAACATATCATTGAGGTGCATTGTTCGTTAATTATAATTTACGCCTGTCTCGCAACACTTAAAAGATAAGTCATCATTTCTCGATCAATTTCTAGAACTATTTCGTAAGTGTCACCGCCTGTTGGGTTAATCCTAACAGTTCTTGCTCCTCTAATTGTTCCAGTTACTACACCCCTGAATGTATCGTTTTGAACCATTAAATCAACTACAGTTGTGTTACTGTCAACTTGCAATCCGTGAATTTGTTCTGCAAGATCTCTCATGGCTGCCATTCTAGCTGCTCTGATTGCCATTAAACGTTTTTGCGCGTCAGATCTGCCTGGTTGAGTGCTAACCACAGCATATCCTACTGCGGTAAGTGTTGGGATCTCTTCGACTGATGCATCCAAAACTTGCTGAGCCATAATTAAATTATCTGTTTGGCTTGATGATTCTGTTTTTTTATCTACTTTATTACCTGCGGGTGTGAAAGTATTAACTAAATTTGCTATTGGATCACTTGAACCATCGTTATATGATATATCTGGTTGATAGCTGCAAGCAGAAATCATTATTGTTGATGATAATATTATATAAGAAATTACTAATTTTATTTTATCTGTAAAATGTTTGTTCATGAACATACTCCATTAAAAGCTCTTCTTCGGGTATTACCGTCATCTGATGCATTATTCATGCCACAAGATTATAACATCATTTCTTTTTAATAAAATTTCATTGGCATGTAACTTGCCTTTAAAAGAGGAGTAATTAATTTTTTATTCATAGTAATTGTGAAAGAGAAAAATAATAGAATGAAAGTAATATTTATAACTACAGCTTACAATAAGGCTTCAGAGAATAATAATAGCCATTGTAAATATTCAAACTTGGAAATTCACAAAAAAATTAGTCATAATTTTGACATGGAGAAAATGTCATGGAAATGACGCTTCGTCGTTTGGGTTTTAATCAAGTAAGCCCAATATTAAAAAATATGGGATTACCTTTGGGTATTCTGATGTTAGTTGCAATGATGGTATTGCCACTTCCTTCAGTTCTATTAGATATTTTCTTTACAAGTAATATATTACTTTCACTTCTTATTCTAATGGTAGCTATGAACGCATTTAGGCCGCTTGAATTTTCAAGCTTTCCTACAATTTTGTTATTTGCGACAATTTTACGATTAGGTCTAAATGTAGCTTCTACCCGAGTGGTTTTAAGTGAAGGTCATACAGGAACTGATGCTGCGGGCAAAGTTATTGAGGCATTTGGGGCATTTGTTGTAGCTGGAAATTACGTTGTTGGTATTTTTGTATTCATTATTTTAGTTATTATAAATTTGCTAGTTATCACGAAAGGTGCTGGAAGAGTTTCTGAGGTTTCTGCTCGATTTACTTTGGATGCTATGCCAGGCAAGCAAATGGCAATTGATGCAGACTTAAATGCAGGAGCCTTAACTACAGAAGAAGCTAAGTCAAGAAGAGAAGAGATTTCAAAAGAAGCAGATTTTTATGGATCTATGGATGGTGCTTCAAAATTTGTAAAAGGAGACGCAATAGCAGGAATTTTAATCCTCATAATTAATATTCTAGGTGGTTTAATTATAGGTATTTGGATGCATGGTTTAGCGTTAGAGGAGGCTGCAAATACATATTTTCTTTTATCAGTAGGAGATGGGTTGGTAGCACAAATACCCTCGCTACTTTTAGCGATAGCTACAGCAATAATCGTTACACGTGTCTCAGAAACTCAAAACCTAGGCGAGCATATAAGTAAGCAAATGAACCTTTCCAGAGCTTGGTTACCTGTTTCTGGTGTATTAATATTAATAGGTATAGTTCCTGGAATGCCAAACGCATTGTTTTTAGTTGCGGGTTTATGTGCTGCTTTTGCTAGCTTTTTATCTAGGAGAGCAGAAAACTATAATAAAACTCAAGAGTTGGAGCAGCTCTCAGGCCCTGAAGAGAAAGATTCAGAAGAAAAAATTAACTTAGCAGATATTGCTGATAACTCACCTATATCTGTTCAATTGGGTTATGGATTAATTGGAATGGTAGATGAGGAGAGTGGAGGGCCATTAGTAAATAGGATTACAGGTATTAGAAAACAGGTATCCAAGGATCTTGGTTTCATAATACCGGCGGTTAGGGTTAAGGATGATTTAACCCTCCCAGCAAATCAATATAGAATTAGAGTGGGTCAGACCATTTCGGGTGAGGATATGCTATATCCCGATAGGAAGTTAGCCATTCCTGGAGATTCTAGTAAGGTAAAAATTAGTGGAATTGAAGTAATTGATCCTTCTTTTGGCATGGAAGCAATATGGATTGAAAGCCATAAGCAGGCAGAAGCTGAAGCTAATGGATATATGGTAGTAGAACCAGAATCAGTTTTAGCAACACACTTTAGCAGAATTTTGTTTAGAAATGCAGGCAAGCTTATAGGTCAAGACGATGTGCAGTCATTACTAGATAATTTATCAGAAAGTGCTCCACAGTTGGTTCAGTCAGTAATTCCAAAGATAATTCCATTACACAGTTTGACGGGTGTTTTAAGATTACTTTTAGATGAAAGGGTTCCTATTAGCGATCTTAGGCAAGTGTTGGAAAGTCTTTCTGGAATGAATTTAACTAATATGAGTATTCAAGACATGGCAGAATCATTGAGACCAGATTTAGCAGGATTATTAATACAAAGACTTGCGCCATTAAATGAACCTCTGCCAGTTATAACTTTCTCATCTGGTCTAGAACATATGCTTATAAACATGGTTCGTCAAAGTGGAGAAGAGGGGTTAGTTTTGGATAACGCTTTAGCTCAAAAATTAATAACTTCTCTTGTTCAGGCAAATGAAAAAATAGGCGCAGAAGGAAAGCAAGCAGCTTTAGTTGTATCTCCTGCAATCAGAAGACAAATATCATCAATAGTTAAACAACATATCGAGGATATTGTTATAATGGGATTTACTGAATTACCAGATAATAGAAAAATTAATATCGTTGCATCAATTGGTGACGATATAGAAAAAGAGTAATGGAGGGAAAGATGACCACAACAACAGTTATAGCAAAAGATACATCTTCAGCAATGGAGGATATTATCTCAAAATTAGGGGATGATGCAGTAATAGTTTCAACAGATCATAAAGATGGAAAAGTACATATGACAGCATCAACTGACAATACTTCAAGAGTGCCAAGAAGAATGAAGCCAAGTCAGCAATTTTCAAAAATTTTTGAAAGTAGAATGTTAAATGACCAGATTTTACAAAAGGATCAACCACTAGAGTTAGATGATGCATTTAATGAAACTGGTGCCAGTACGGCTCAATTATCAGCATTAAGAGCGGAAATCAAAGACATTAAGAATATGCTTTCTGGGGTGGTTGTTACTGAACCTCAAAACTTAAATGATAATGTTGCCTCCTCAACGGCCCTTCAGTTAAGGCAATCGGGATTTAGCCCTAAAGTTGTTAAAAGTTTAGAAAAAAGTTACATAGGAAAAGATTTTGAAAGTGGAAGAGTTTCTTTTTTGAGATCTCTAGCAAAAACATTAATCCCTCAAAAATTAGATAGTCTAAAGGAATCAAAAATATTTTATATTATTGGGGCTTCTGGAAGTGGTCGAACCACATTGGCAGCAAAATTAGCTGCACTATTAGCAGATAAAACTAATTCTAATTCAATTAATTTAAGTGAATTTCAAAATGGAACCGGATTGATAAGTGAGAGTTTAAGAAGTTATGCTAGGCTATTAAATATTAAAACATCTATTATTGAAAATGATAAAGCTCCAAAGTTTGCAAATGATTCTCAAAAACTTATTGTGGATGTATCAGGAGATTTGTGTCAGTCTTTTAAAAGTATAGAAGCTTCAAAAAAGCTTTATGGAAATAATAATGTTAATGTAATTTTAACTTTGCCTGGAGGCAGTAGCAATAGGTTGATAGGAATGCTTAACAGATCTTGTGAGGGTATGAAACCCATTATAGCATTGTCTAAATTAGATGAATGTGACATTGGACCAGAAGAATTTTCAAAGTTATCTGAATTAAGTTCAAAGATAGGAATAATTACTGGCACTAATGACATTGTAGGTTCATTAGCTTTGGCAAGTGAAAACGTTTTAACTCAATATTTGAAAGAAAACTGCTAAATTTATTAAAGAGAAGTTTTGTTAGAGAAGATTTTAAATGGCAATAGCATTAGCAATAGCAAGTGGAAAGGGTGGGGTAGGCAAGACTACCGTATCAGTTAATTTATCTTTAGCTCTTGCTCAAGCAGGTAAAAGAGTGGTTTTATTGGATGCTGATTTTGGCATGGCAAACTCTCATGTTCTTTTAGGTATTAACCCAAAATTAAATATAGCAAACTATTTAGATGGTTCTGCTTCTGTCAACCAGCTAACAATTGACGCTCCTTATAATTTAAAATTTATAGCTGGTGGTACAGCAGTGAATGATATACTAAATACTCAAGAAAAAGATAGATATAAAGTAATTAGAGGAATGGAAGAACTCTCTAATGAAACGGATGTATTAGTTGTGGACGCCGCTGCAGGAGGTGCAGATAGTACGCTAGACTTTGTATCAGCTTCTGATCAAGTGCTTGTTGTTGTTGAGGGAGAGCCTACTAGCATGATGGATGCATATTCATTAATAAAAGTTGCCAATCAAGACTGGGGGGTAAAAAACTTTTCGATATTTATTAATAAAGCCTCTAGTGAATTAGAAGCAAAACAAAATTTTGAAGTATTCTCTAAAAACTTAGTACATAAATTCCTTGATGCTAGAGTCTTTTATGCTGGATTTTTACCTATGTCAAAAATTTTGAAGCAGGCAGTTATTATGAAAAAACCTGTGATGATAGATAATCGTAAATCTAAAGAAGGTATTGCATTTCAAAAGTTAGCTGGGGTAATGTTGAAGGCACCCAGGAATGAAAAAAAAGGCATATGCTTTTTTGAGGAACACTCTTAAAAACTATTTAAATATTAATGATGCACACAAAAAATTATTCTGAAACAGCTAAAGATATTAATTCCTTAATTGAAAAGAATATGGGTTTGGTGAGAAAGATCGCATGGCACATGCATGGAAGAGTTAAGTCTGCAGTTGAAATTGAGGACTTAATTCAAATTGGAATGTATGGTTTAGTGACAGCCGCTCAGAACTATGTTGTAAAAGAAGGGGTATCATTTGCAAGCTATGCAGGCATCAGAATTAGAGGAGAAATAGTTGACCATTTGAGGCGAAATTCTAATTTATGTAGAACTACAATACAAATGCAGCAAAGACATAAAACAACAATTGAAAAACTTTCTCGTCAACTCCAAAGAGAACCAAGTCACGATGAAGTCGCTACAGAGATGGGGTTAAAAACTAAAGAACTTAATAATTGGGAGCAAGCATTTGCTGCTAATACTCATCAGTCATTAGACAGCGTTTATGATGAATTTTCTATATGGTTTGCATCTAATGAACAAAACCCTGAAGAAGAACTTAAAGATACTGAGCTTAAAGAAAACCTTGTTAAAGCTCTAAAAACTCTTCCTGAAAGAGAGGCATTGCTAATTCAATTATATTATGTTGAGGAATTAAATGTTTATGAAATTGCTAAAGTTCTAGATATCACGACTGGCAGAGTTTCTCAGATTAAAAAAAATGCGATCTCTAGGTTGAGGGATTTTATTAATAAAATTGATTAATATTCAATGCTTAAAAACCAAAAATTAAAAACCATTCACATTTCAGTGTTTTCTGCAGACTTAAAACTTATAGGATTTCAAAATCGTAGAGAGCTTCACCTTTCATGTGGGTTAATTAATATTGCAAGGGGAAACTGCAATGTATTGCTAAGGCCAGAGTCAAATGATATTACAGGAGAGATATTTATTTCCTCAGAGAGGCCAGTTATGAATGCTGAACTATCGGTCCCTCCTATTTTATTTGATCAAGTCCAGAGCTCTCTTAGGAATAATGTTGGACGCCCATTACAATTAATTATACTTTTGGATCGAGGTTTGATTGTAGATAATCAAGGGGTCTTGACTATCAAAGATTCTATTAGCGCTAAAATTAAAGATTTATCTTGGATTTTACCTGTTAGGTAAACTAACTCATAATACTTCTAACCATTTCAACTTCTGCTTGCAGTAACCTTGAAGCGCCACTGAATAGTTGTTGAGCCTTAATCATTGTTGTTAGCTCTGTAGTAACATCTGTGTTAGAGCTTTCAATCGAGCCAGCTTGAAATTTACCAAATCCATCCTCGTCACCACTACCAATAAGCGGAACACCACTTTTGTCTGTTTCTTTGAATCTATTTGTCCCTAGTTCTTTTAATTCTGAAGGATTTGAAAACCTTGCTAGGGCTAATTGTCCTATTCTTCTAACAGTTTTCATTCCATAAGTAGCTTCAATAATTCCTGAAGGAAAAACCTTAATATTTGATACTAATATTTTATCTCCATCATCATTAGTTGTGCTAAATGGGATATTAATGGAAGAAAGATTTTTAGAGAGACCATTTTCTGTTTGTAACCGCCCCAAATAAGGTAAGCCATCAGAAGTAAGCAAATTTCCATTTTGATCTAAATTTATAGCACCATCCCTAGTGTAATATGGTTTATTTATACCTTCAGGCGGACCAAGTACAAACATGCCATTGCCTATTACTGATAAATCCAATGCCCCGTCTGTTTGGATTAAGGCTCCTTGAGAATGCACTCTTGAAGACTTCGCAATATTGCTTCCCATGCCGCTGGCTGGGGTAATGCCATCTAACGCTAAACTATATTGGTCATGGAATCTACCTGCACTTGTTTTAAAACCAGTGGTTTTTGAATTAGCTAAGTTATTTGAAACTAAAGAAAGTTCATGTTGAGCAACATTTATTCCTGACCTAATAATACCTAACATTATGCAATCCTAAATTATTTACGAAAATTAAAATTGACTATTGCAAGAGATATGCCATCTAAACACTTGTAAAAAATTAATCTGATCTGTATTTTATAATTTGTTTAATAAAAATCTTTTATAGGTAATAATGACAAATAAAGAGCAATCAACGGCATTAGTGGTTACACCCAAATTGAAGCCCCCTGCTAAGAAAAAATCATCACATGTTTCAGCTGTAAAGTTGGTTGATGATCAGACTTTTCTTGAGGATAAGGACCAGGTCAGAAAATATCTTCCAGATATTTTAGGGAGAGTATTGGCATGTATTTGGATCGATCAAGAGTTCCATCATTCATTCGCTAATAATCCAAAAAATACGTTAGAAAAAAATGGTGTATTTCTTCCAGCTGATATTTTTTTAGACTTTGAAAAATCTAATACTGATCGACCTAAGGTAGTTGTTTATGAAAAAAAGAAAAATTCTAAATTTAAGTTAAGAGTTATGTATCTTCAACTAGTAATGATGGCTGGTAGGTAATGGTTAAGTATATTTTATTTTCTCTCTTATTAATTTTAATCATTCCAAGTTTTGGATTTTCCGATGAAAATGAAGAATTAACAAAGGTAGAAAATCAAACACTTGAAGAATTTACAAAAGCAGTAAATGCAGTTAAGGAAAAAAACTACGAATTTGCAGCAGATATTTTTGAGAAATTAGCTGAAGAAGGCGATATAGATGCGCAATTTAATTATGCAATTTTAACACGTAACGGTCTTGGGAGAGCCCAAAATTATAGCCAAGCGTTATATTGGTCATGGTTGTCTTTTGCTGGAGGATTGGAAAAAGCTGACAAGGTTTTAGAAAAAATTTTAGAATTAGTTCCTGAAACAGCTCACCAAGAAATTCGAGAAAAGGTGTCAGTTTTTATATTGAATAAAATTAACATAGGTAATAGAAAAGCATTACTCCATTATGGTAAATTTTATTTAGATATTTTACCTGAAGAGGATTATAATAAAGCATACTTATTTTATTCGATAGCTTCAGCCTTTGGTGATTTAGAAGCAAAAGAAAAAAGAGACTCAATACTTGAGAATGTTGATAATGAAAAAATTGTTGAAATTCAGCAGGAAGCTTCAATAATGTTTGAAAAATTGAGAAAAGGTGAGAAAATTGAACCGTTCAAAGATTAGAGGATTAATTTATGCAAGTTAAAGTTCATTGGATTATTGATGGTGTAGCTGATATTGAAGCTGAAACACCTGAAGAAGCTGAAAATAAAGTTGAAAATGAATTATCAAAATTTATGGGCAAAAATAAAAAACTATCAGACACCTTAGGTGCCAGAGCTATTCAGGGAAAGGCTTATATCCCTGGCCCTGATGATGATAATGACGATATAATTGACCACGAAGAATAGGCAAAGAACAAAAGTATTACCTATTAATTATTAGAAACCTTTTAATAGCTCGCCGATCGTGTTTTCTAATTTTACGTTGTCTTGTTCAATGCTCTCTATTTCAGTTCGAAGTTCAGCAATTCTTTCACTTCTTCTTTCCATTACTTCTTTTATTTCTTCGACTAACTTTTCGAGCTTTACACCTAAATCAACCTCTTCTTCTTTTGTTTCTTCTTCTGCCATTCTAATTCCATATTCAAAATTTAAATTCTTGCCTGCCCACAAAGCCAATCTAAAGTAGAGGCCTTATATTCTTTTAAAGGGTTCTTCATAAGGCTTTGATTGTATTGATGATAGTTATTCTCATCTTCTAAGTGGTCGTCGGAGGAATTTAAGCTATGCTTATTATTCCTTGGATTCTTTAAATCTTGGTCGATTTTGTTTAAAATACCTAGTTCCATGAACATTAATACGACTTAGGATCAAAAATGTTAAACAATCAGGATTGTTGGCACAACAATTGCTCAAATTTCATAAGCAGTTTTTAATCCTTCAGCTTATAAATTTTTATTATGATTATCAAAAAAGAAAAATTATTTTATTTAATTATTTTTGTAATTACTTTCATTTCAGGAGCTAATTATTCAATTGCTAAAGCAGTCCCTGACTGTGAATATTTAGCAAGTGTGGTTGAAGAAAAACAAGATCTTCCAGTGGGAATACTTTCAAGTATTTCCAATGTTGAAGCAGGTCGCATCATCAATGGTAAACCTAAAAAGGGATGGCCGTGGACAGTCAATCATTCAGGAGAAGGTTTATTTTTTGAAAGTAAGCCGGATGCAATTAAATATGTTGAAGATCATTTAAATATTGGCGATTTAAACTTAGATGTTGGATGCATGCAAATTAGTTTAAAATGGCATTCTAAGAAATTTTCATCTCTTGAAGAAGCATTTGATCCCAAGGTAAATATTAATTATGCTGCGGCATTTTTGAAAAATCTATTTAGAAATCATGGTGATTGGAATTCAGCAATAAAGTATTATCACTCATCAGATCCAAGTAAAAATATAAAATATCACCAAAAAGTAATTGCTGCTTGGCATGGAAAAGATAAGAAAATTGATCCTTTTGTTTCATCTTCTTCCCAATTAATTAAAGCAAACTTAACTTTACCTCTGGCTAAGCCTGACTATAAGAGCTTCAAAAAATTAGCTGTTATTAAAGATTTACAATCTATTAAAAAGAACGGCGTTCATCAAAAGAATAAAAAGGATATAAATTTAAATAAAGATCCGAAGATAGTTTCAAGTAAATCTCCGCAAAAGCCTAAATTCATTAATGAAAGATGGCATCTAGTTCTTAAATTCAGAAAAGAATTTAAAAACTAGAAAAATAATTATATAAAATATTCAGATTATTAATTTTTTTATAATAGATTTATGTTTGAATTTGCTGAAGCCTTTAAATTAGCTTTAAACTTAGTATTGTCTTTTGACTCTAATCTTTTAGAAATAGTTTTTTTGTCTTTGAAAGTCAGTTTAATTGCACTTGTAATTGCTTGTATAATTGGATTTTCCTTGGGTTCATTGTTAGCTTCAAATAAATTTTTTGGACGCGGGTTCATTTTAATCATAATCAATAGTTTTATGGCTTTGCCTCCAGTTGTTGTAGGATTGGTTGTTTATATGCTTTTATCAAAATCAGGTCCTCTAGGTTGGATGAATTTACTTTATACTCCCTCAGCAATGATTTTAGCGCAGTCTATAATAATAACTCCTATTGTTTTAGCCCTTTCAAGGCAAGTTATTGAAGATCTTGAAAATGAATATGCTGATTTTTTTAAATCTTTAAATATGTCAAAGTTTCAGATTATCAAGACACTGTTATGGGATGCACGCTACTCTCTAATTACAGTATCTTTAGCTGGGTTTGGAAGGGGAATTGCTGAAGTGGGAGCTGTTATTATAGTTGGGGGAAATATAAATCATTTTACCAGAGTGATGACTACTTCAATCGCTCTTGAGACTTCAATGGGTAATTTGCCATTTGCATTGGCTTTAGGGATTATTCTTTTATTAATTTCTCTTTCAGTGAATGCTCTAGTGATGGCTTTGAACCTAACTTCAAAAAGATATGCATTTGCCTAAAATAAAAAAAATATTCGAAAGTCTTCAACTGAAAGTTGATGATAATTTCTTACCCATTGTGTTGAAAAATTTAACTTTCTCAATAGATGAAAAAAAAATTTTATCTAGATTAAATCTAAGCATCAAATCAAGTTTAATAACAGTTATAATGGGCCCTAACGGAGCAGGTAAAAGTATTTTGTTGAAATTAATAAATGGAATCTTAGAACCTTCTTCAGGGGCAATTCTTTGGAATGGAAATAAAATCACATCAGATTTAAAACGAAAGCAAGCATTAATTTTTCAAAAACCAATCTTGCTTAGAAGATCTGTAATCTCAAACCTTGATTTCATTGAAGGCTTAACTGGCAAGTCATACAACTTTATAAAAGATGATCTTTTGAGTTTAGTTGGACTTCTAGATCAAAAAAAACAACCTGCAAAGTTACTATCTTTAGGCGAGCAACAAAGATTATCCTTGGTAAGGTCCTTGCTTTTAAAGCCAAGTCTTATTTTGCTTGACGAACCAACAGCTAATCTAGATCCAGCAACAACCAACATTATTGAGAATATAATTGTTACTTCAAAACAATTTGGTATAAAAATAATTTTTGTTACACATAATATTTTGCAGGCTAAAAGGTTGGCTGATGAAGTTGTATTTATTGATAATGGTGAACTAGTAGAACATTCTAACGCAGATAATTTTTTTTCTAAACCAAAGTCAAAAATAGTAAAAAATTATTTAGAAGGTAAACTTTAATTATAGTTCTTGAGTGGCTCAATGGTAATTGATAAAAAAACTATAGATTTTTACAACAGCAAAGCACCTGAATATTCATCATGGTCATCTGCACACAAAAAAAATCTACAATTAGATTTTTTTCTTAAAAACATTCCAAAAAGTGGAGAGATTTTAGATTTTGGTTGTGGAACTGGATGGAGTTCAATGTACTTTGCTTCTGAAGGTTATTATGTAACCGCTTTAGATGCATCTAAGGGAATGTTGGAACAAATTCCTAAAAATGACAAAATAAAATTATTATGTTGTGATTTTATGGGTATAAAACATCAAGCATTTTTTAATGGTGTATGGGCTAGTTTTTCACTTCAACATACACCTAAGTCAAATTTTCCAATTATTATTAATCTTTTAAGAAATAGCATGAAAGATGGTGCAACTTTGTATATTGGTATTCATGAAGGATCTAAGGTGGTGAGAGATAAATTAGATAGATTTTATTGCTATTATCAAGAAGAAGAGGTTCTAAATATAACAAAAAAATATGGATTTAAGTTAAATAAAATCACAAGGGAGTCTAGTAAAGGCTATGATGGATCAAAAATTAATATAATGCATCTATTTTTTAAATTTAATTCAAACTGATTATTATAAAAAAGCATTAAGATGGATAAACAAATAATTCAAAATTTACGTCTGTTAAATATAGAGGCAATCAGGAAAAAAAAAGAAAAATTAAAAAATGAAATAATTCATACACCAGTCATTCATTTTAATTCTTCATGTATAAAAAAACTTTTCCCACAAACTGATATTTTTATGAAATTAGAGTTGTTTCAGTTCACGGGAACTTTTAAAGCTCGCGGAGCTTTATCAGTTTGTTATGAGATAGAAGAAAATAAAAAAAAATATGGAATAACAGCTGCTAGTGCAGGAAATCACGCAATTGCGGCTTCCTGGGCAGCAAGAAAATTAGGGTTATCAGCAAAAGTAGTAATGAGGTCGACAGCTAACCCTTATCGTGTTGCTCAAGCTAAATTAGAAGGTGCGGAAATATTAATCACAGACAAAATAGAGGAACTTTTTGAAACAGCAAAAAAATTGGTTGATGAAGAATTAAGAACATTCATTCATCCATTTGAAGGCGTAAACACAACTCTAGGTACAGCAGGCATTGGAATCGAATTCATCGAAAGTATTCCTGACTTAGATGCAGTCATTGTATCAATTGGAGGTGGGGGACTCATAAGTGGAGTTGCTTCAGCTATTAAAATGATGAACACCAAATGTAGTGTGTTTGGAGTAGAACCAGAGGGTGCTAACTCAATGTATACTAGTTTTATTGAGGGGAAACCCATTCAAAATGCTAATACTAACACAATTGTAGATAGTTTAGCGCCTCCAATGACACTCCCTTTTAGTTATGCAGTTTGCAAAAAATATATTGATGAAATTGTAACTGTAAGTGATGATGAAATATGCGCTTCTATGCTAATGCTTCAGCAGGAGGCAAAACTTGCAGTTGAGCCTGCCGCCGCCGCTACTCTTGCTGCTTTGGCAAGACCGTTAAATAAAAAGTTAAAAAACAAAAAAGTAGGTCTTTTAATGTGTGGAGCTAATATAGATTCCCTATCTTACTCTTCTCTTCTTGAGAGGGGAGAACAATTTATTAAATCAGATAAATGGATTTATAAATTTTAACCTTTTCTAATAATTATGCGATAACATTTTTTATCAAAAATTTTTATTTAAGATTTCAAACCGATAACTCAAACTAACGAAACAAGATACCATACCTAGTCCCAAACCTATCCAAACACCAAATCCACCAAAATTAGTGTAAATTGAAAGAAAATACGCCACAGAAATGCCAATTCCCCAAAAGGAAACTAGACTAAGGTAAAAAGGTATTTTTGTATCTGACAAGCCACGCAAAAGGCCTAGTGAAAGAATTTGGCCACAATCAAAAAAATGAAAAGCTATTCCGAAAAATATTAATACTGATGCATATTCTATAACCTCATTAGATTTTGCAATTCCTTGGTCTAAAAAGAGAGTTATAAAAACATTTTTCGATACAATTAAAACCAAAATTATTAAAATAGAAACTCCTAAACCCAAGATATAAATTGACAGTGCCGCTTTGCGGAGTTCAATCATGTTGTTTGCTCCTAGTAATGTTCCAACCCTAATTGTAGCAGCTTGTGAAATGCCCAAAGAGACCATAAACGCAAGAGCAAAAATTTGCATAAGAATACCATGGGCTGCCAATTCTATTTTTCCAACCCAGCCCATTAGAACTGTTGCAGCGCTAAAACTACCCACTTCCACGAGTGTAGTTAATCCAATAGGAAACCCTAACTTGAAAACATGCAACAATGTATTTGCGTCCAGCCTATAAACTCTTTTAAACAAACTAAAATCACGAGTTGATTTTGCAAACTGAGTGTAGGTTAATATTAAAAGTAACATTAAAATACTAGATGAGACAGATGCGATTGCAGCCCCTTGAATTTCTAATCGCGGGGCACCAAATTTTCCAAAAATTAATAAGTAATTTAAAGTTGCATTAAAAACTAGACCAATAACTGATACCCAAAAAATGATGTATACTCGATCAATTGACATTAAAAATGATCTAAACATAGTAAAAATCATGAAAGGCAATACCGTCCATTTGGCAATCACCATGTATTCAACTGCAAAAAAATTGAGCTCATCCTCTTGCCCAAGAAATCTTAAAATTTGGTCTGTTTGAGTGAGAGCTGCAACACTAAATAGACTTGCTATTGAAACAAGCCAAACTCCCATTCTAAATACACGTCTTAAATACGTAAAATCTTTTCTTCCTCTTGCTTGGGAAATGAGAGCAACTCCAGCATTAGGAAAACCATAGATCCAAATATACATTATAAACAATAATGTACTTGCCAGCGTCATTGCAGCTAGTTCGGTAGGTCCTAGCCAACCAATCATTATAGTGTCAGTAACACTGATGCCCATTTGAACAACTTGTGTAATTATAAGAGGAAAAGCTATGAGTGCACTTTTTTTAATTTGACCGAGCATCAATTTTATCCATTAAAGTTTAGAGTTTCTTTCATTGAACTGACACAAACAAAACAAAAATATTACTAAGCACTCATTTGTTGTGGATCAAAACTTTGCCTTAAAAATTTTAATGGGATCATCTTGATGATATTAAATTGAATCAATCAAGAAAAATGTATTTTATACAAGGGTTTAATGAGGCCAATCACCTTCTGCAAGATGATTTAATTCTTTTACTATCTTTTGAAAGCTAGCATTTGCCTTCTCGGAAACATTTATTGCCCTGATATATGAATGGACAAGTCCTTTCTCTAGGAAACATTTAGCATTATTATTATTAAGCTTAAGCTTTTGGGTATATATTTTCCCGTCATCAGATAAAGGGTCACACTCAGCAGAAAAAACAACTGTGGGGGGTATGTTTTTAAAGTCATTGTTTTTAAGGGGAAAAAATTCATTTTCTATGAGACTGTTGTTCTTAAAAAATTTTCTTCGGTTTGATGTTATCCATTCTGTAGTCAGCAAGGGTGCATTGGCATGATAAATATAACTTCCTTTTGACATATCACCTCCTAGTGCAGGGTAAATAAGCAATTGCCCATGGAGAAAATTTAGGCTATGCCGCATTTGATGGGTTATATTTGCTGCTATCCATCCTCCCGCACTATCTCCTAAAAGGATATATGGCGTTTTAATATTGCTTTCATGCCATTTTATAAATTCCATGCACTCTTTTAGTGCTATATAAGGTGAATGTTCAGGAGCTAGCTTATAGTCAACTGAAAAAATCTCTAAAGAAGTTGCAGCACATATTTCTGAGCAAAAGCTATCATGACTTTCAAGTCCTCCAAGAATAAAACCGCCACCATGAAAATAAATGATAGACACCTTTTTATTAATATTAGAAATTTTGTGATAGACACGAATAGGGATTGACTGAATAAATTTATCTTCAGACTTCACTTCGGCCGGTTTGGCAATAGAAAAAAATTTACACATTTCGTTGTAAGCTGAACGAACTTCAGTAATTGACATATTTTTCTCTTCAGTTTCAGAGTAGAAACTCTCTGTGTTTTGGATGAACCTCCAAATTTCAGGGTCAAGAATTTTTTTATAATCTGGTTTCATCAATTTAAAAGCCCTTAATACTTTTAGTATTTTCTGATCTAGGGTTATATTTGATTATTAAATCACTTTATTTAAAATATATCATATGATCTTACAAAATAGAAATTTTCAAAAAGAACAAACTGTGCTAGTGAAGCAAAATTTTCCGTTGGGTGCATTATCATTATTTGCTGAGATCATAATGTCTATGGCAATAGCAAGTATTGTAAAAATACTTTCACCTGAAACTCCGTTGATACTAATTTTATTTTTTAGATATTTATTTTGTTTGCCTCTATTAATATTGTTTGGTTTTTATCAAAGAGGAAAAAATCTTTTAATTGTAAGACAGAAAAAAATACTTTTTGCTCGAAGTGTAACAGGATTATTGGGATTAGTGCTTTGGCTTTTATCAGTTATTTATTTGAATATTAGTGTTGCTACAGCTTTAATCCAAACTATGCCTATTTTTATTACTTTGTTAGCCCCTTTTATGATTGGAGA
>CACAIE010000010.1 GCA_902532475.1 uncultured SAR116 cluster alpha proteobacterium | reverse complement strand
TCGCTTCATAATGATATAAAATATTTATTTGAATTTTCTTTACCTTCATCTCATCAAACTCTTCGCCATTGGATAAAGCCATCCTCTTTGCCAATTCGAAATAATCATTTGCATTTTGAAAGTATAAACCTGCTTTTTCCGATTGTTGAGTATCTCTGGCTGAAGCATAGATATTCGCAGCAACACATCGATGGATGAGCTGCTCGGTACTTTTATTTATATCCTTCGAACCAGAGATTACATCAGGGAGAGAAATTAATTGATCATGGGCATCTGCATAGGAAAAGAAACAGGTAAATATCAACAGCGTTGCCAAATGAATTAACTTCATCATCAATCATTTGAATCGAATAAGGGCTAAAAAAAGACTGAATTAAGAAATATTATGTTATTTAAAAAGATAAATAAAAAATAATAACCAGGTCGTCTAAAAATTAAATAAATGATTTATAAAATATTTATTATTGTTGCGTTAATTTTTTTTCTATTAACTCATCATCAGCAATTGATGAAAAAATCTTTATTTGTGACGTGGAAAAGATAACTAACATACTAGAGTACTTTGAGGGCATAAGTGCAAAAAAGATTAAATTTAAATGTGATTCATCTTTAACTGGTAATGAAAAAATAAAACTAAGAATGTTCTGGAACGACAACAGTCATGCTAATTTTGATTTTCATATTCATGATGGAGATGATTTTGAGGAATCATATCCATTTATCTGTGAAGGCGAGAATGAAACTAGCATCAAGGAGGGAAATGTTAACATTGATATTTTCAGTTATCATGACAGGAACAGAATAATGATAAAAGGTATCCCATCAAATGATTATGGGCTGCAGCTCTTTTGGATACAAAAAGATACTACAGACGTTGAAGTGGGGAGCATGCCCAAAGTATCCATCGGTTATGGAAAATGTGAAATGTTTTAGAGTTTTTAATGTAAAAATGGCTGACCCATTCACTAAATCACATGCAAATAACACATATCCGAATGTAGAAATTCATCAGGTATCAATTCAAAAAAAAAAATGTTAAGATTAACAAAACTGAACTAGGTTTTTGTGAAAGTAATATGACAAGCGCATTAGAAATTAGAAATTTAAAAAAGTCTTTCGGAAGTTTAGAAGTATTAAGGGACGTCTCGCTAAACGCACAACAGGGGGAAGTTATATGTATTATTGGAACAAGTGGTTCGGGAAAGAGTACTTTTTTACGTTGTATTAACCTTTTAGAAACACCTGATTCAGGAGAAGTGCTTGTAAAAGGTGAGTTGATTAAGATGAAAAGAAATAAAAATGGTAAACTTAATCCTATTGATCAAAACCAAGTTGATAGAATTAGATCTAAACTCAGTATGGTTTTTCAAGACTTTAATTTATGGTCACATATGACGATACTCCAAAATGTGATTGAAGCACCTATTTATGTTCAAAAAGTTGAAAAAAAAGAAGCCATACAAAATGGATTATCACTTCTGGAAAAGGTTGGAATAGTTGAAAAAGCAAGTCAATATCCATCCAGTCTTTCTGGAGGCCAGCAACAAAGAGCTGCAATTGCACGAGCATTAGCTATGAAACCTGATGTTTTGTTATTTGATGAACCAACTTCTTCTCTTGACCCTGAACTTGTAAGTGAGGTTTTGAAAGTTATGAAATCACTTGCGGAAGAAGGCCGCACAATGATAATTGTTACTCATGAAATGGGATTTGCTAAAGAGGTATCTTCAAAAACTATTTTTCTTGATGAAGGGCGCATTGAAGAGGAAGGGAAACCCAATGATATTTTTAATAGACCTAAATCAAGGAGGCTAAAGCAATTTTTAGCGGCTAATTTATAAAGTTATTACATCAATATTTTTTTATGGTATAGTAATAAACAAAGAAAATTGAGGAGGAGATAAAATGATAACAAGATTTTTTTTAACCCTTATAACTGCTTTATTTTTGGTCATTCCCGCATCTTTTGCTGGCGATTGGTCTAAGATAAAGATTGGTACTGAAGGTGCATACCCACCTTGGAACGGAACTAATGCAGCTGGAGAGCTTGAAGGTGCAGAAATAGATTTAATTGCTGATCTTTGTGCAAGAATGAATGCTGAATGTGAAATAGTTGCGCAGGATTGGGATGGAATTATTCCAGCACTACAAAATGGGAAATATGATGCAATTATTGCAGGGATGTCGATTACCGAAGAGCGAATGAAAGTAATTAACTTTTCTCAAGGCTATGCTAATGAACCGGCTTCTTTTTCTGTAATGAAGTCATCTTCTCTTGCTGGCTTACAAGCATCAGGTAAAGTCAACATGGATTCTTTAGATAGCGCCTCTACAGCATTAATTGATGCACTTAAGAGTAGTTTATCTGGTAAGGTTGTGGGAGTCCAAGGCTCTACCACACATGAGAATTTTGTAAAGCAAGTTCTAGGCGATTCAGTTACAATGAAATCATATGACACTCAACTCAATCTTGAATTAGATTTAATAGCAGGTAGAATTGATGCTTTGCTATCAGATAAGGGATCTATGGAAGAATTTATGGGTACTGATAAAGGAAAAGATGTAGTATTTATTGGGCCAAATCTTGGTGGAGGTCCCTTTGGAGCTGGAGTTGGTGCTGGTTTACGTAAAGCTGATACTGATCTTTTGAAAATGATTAATAAAGCTATTGATGAGGCTAGAGCTGATGGTACTCTTGCTAAGCATTTTACTAAATGGTTTGGTAAAGATATTTCGATGTAGCTAATTAACAATTTTAATTATAAAGAAGAGCGGCTACAATCCTTTACCGCTCTTTTTTTTGGGAGTAATTTTTGGAATTAGAATTATTAGCCTTAGGTGACAATGGATGGGGCGATGAGATGCTGAGAGCAACTTTAGTAACTTTGATGGTTAGTTTGTCAGCAATGGGCATAGGCTTGTTCATATCTATTTTTGGGACTATTTCAAAATTATCAAAAAAAAAATATGTACGCATATTAGCTGATACATATACAACTGTTATTCGTGGCATTCCAGAATTACTTGTCATATATTTGTTATTTTTTGGTGGCAGTAATGCAGTCATGGGCTTAGCAAAATTATTTGGCTATTACGGCTATATAGAACTGAATGCTTTTGTTATAGGGTCCTTTGCTGTCGGTGCGATTTCAGGGGCATACTCTACTGAGGTAATGAGAGGGGCTTTTTTATCTGTTCCTATAGGGCAAATTGATGCAGCGAAATCTGTTGGGATGAGCAAATTACTTATTTTTATAAGAATTACAGCCCCTCAAGTTTTGCGTTATGCTCTACCAGGTTTAGGCAATGTTTGGCAACTAACTCTTAAAGATACAGCTCTCATAATGGTTACTGGACTAGTTGAAATAATGAGACAGGCGCATGTTGCTTCTGGGTCTACTTACTCACCATTTACATTTTATGTGGCGGCTGCATTTCTTTACTTAATTTTAACAACTTTCTCAAATAGAATTTTTAATCGATTGGAGAGCTGGGGGAATAGGGGAGTAAGAAGGGAATAGCTATGAATTATGAATTAATGATAGAAACTTTCCCTAAACTTTTGATGGGCTCATACATCACAATTCAACTTGTGACAATTTCTCTGTTTATCGGTTTGTTTCTTGCTGTTGGCTTAGCGCTATTAAGATTGTCCAGTAATTCTTTTTTAATATTCTTTGCAAAAACTTATATATTTTATTTCAGAGGCACTCCCCTTTTAGTACAAATTTTTTTGATATACTATGGAATTGGTCAATTTGAATCGGTAAGAGAAAGTGTTTTTTGGGTATTTTTTAAAGAGGCTTATTGGTGTGGTATACTTGCACTAACTTTGAATACTTGTGCCTATAGTTCAGAAATTATCAGAGGGGGTATTCAGTCTGTCCCATTAGGCCAAATTGAATCTGCAAAATCAACAGGCATGAGTAGGTTTTTATTGTATAGAAGGATAATATTACCCATTGCTTTTCGACAAGCACTTCCGGCCTATGGTAATGAAATGATTTTAATGGTTAAAGCCACTTCACTAGTAAGCACCATCACAATAATGGATATAACGGGGATAGCAAGATTAGTAATAGCAAAAACATTTTCTCCTGTTGAGATATTTATAGTCGCAGGACTAATTTATTTAACTATTAATTTTGCTGTTACACGGTTGGTGAGTTTCTGTGAATACAAACTCACACCCCATTTGCGATACAACGAATAATTAGTTCTTCAAGCAATCAATGCAGTCTTTATATACTGTTTATAAATAATAATTAATTAAAGGGGTTTGTGTTGAAAAATAATGCAAACTCCTTTTATTTTTCAATCTCAAAGACTTTTCTTCCTTCAAACCATGTTGAAATTGTTTTTGTTTCTGATAAATCGTTAACTGGCACTTTGAAAGGATCTTGATTAAGTATTATAAAGTCTGCTGACTTTCCAACTTCAATTGAACCAGTTAGGTCTCCCCAACCTATGGCCTTAGCTGGATTGATGGTGTAGAGAGGTAATGCCTGTTCTAGAGTAATTGCTTGATCGGCACCCAATTTTCCCAAAGAAGGATCTGATGGGTTTTCCCTTGTAATCATTGTTTGAATAGTAAACCATGGATTGGGAATTATATCCAAAACTGGCCAGTCGGTAGCGGCACAAGCAAGAGCTTCTGAATTTAAAATATCTGAAATTGGAAAAATTCTATTAGCGCGTTCTTTGCCTAAAAGTTTTTCATTTTTCTTAATCATATCGGAAAAAAACCAAATAGGTGGACATAAATCAGCAACAATGTTCAGGGATTTTAATCGAGCAATGTCTTGTTGAGTAATGTATGTTAAATGAGCAATGCTATGAGGTCTGCCAGGACCGTTTATTCTCCTAACTTCCTCAATTGCATCTATGCATGAACGAATTGCTCTATCACCTACTGCGTGAATTTTGACACTAAATCCCATTTTATCGTAGGGAATAATATTTTCCATAAGTTCTGCTTTCGTAAATGCTTGATCTCCACAGTGCTTACTTTCTACTAGGTATGGGTCTATCATTGCTGCTGTTTGGAGTGGCACTATTCCATCCATAAAGAATTTTACTCCATCAGCTCTAAGTCTGTTACTACGATATTCATCATGTCGTTTGGCTACTTCCATGCCAATACCTTCTTCTTTGGGAACAACCAAAGTGTCTCTTGCAATACATGCACTTACTCGAACGCTAAGTTCATCAGCTTTGTCTAAGGTTTGATATGCAATTAATTGAGTTTCTGAAGTTACCGCGTGTTGAAAGCCTGTAACTCCTTGAGAATTAAAAATTTCAGCACTTTCCCGAGCGGCATTTATTTGTTGATCATTAGAGAATGGGGGACATGCTTTGAAAATTAATGACCCTGCATGTTCTAAGAGAAGACCAGTCGGTTTCTTAGAAATTGGATCACAGACTATACCTTTTTCTTTATGTTTTGTATGATAAAGATCAGCGGCTTTCAAAGCTAATTCATTAGCAAAGATGCTATGATACATAAAATTAATTAAGGTAGGGTTGTTTGGTGATACTTCCGCGATGGCTTTTCTAGCGTTATCTGTCTTCAATTCCTCTGCAATCAATAAATTGGTTGTGAAAATCCTGATCCATTTTCCAGATTTATAGTTCTTGCAAACTGTTCCGACTTTATTTACGAGGTCTGATAAAGAATTTGGAGCGGCAATTTTTATTTCGTATAATTTTGATCGAGCACCATCATGTGCATGAACATGATAATCAATAAATGAAGGTGTAATGGTCCTGCCTTTTAAATCTATTATTTTTGAATCTTTTTTAGCTAGCTTCAGTGTATTAATGTTATCTCCAACATACATAAATTTCCCATCCCTAATAGCTAAAGCATTAACTTTAGGTAGTTTTGGGTTCATTGTATAAATTGTTCCGTTTTTGATTATTATTTCTGTCATCAATCAAATACTGTTTTTAAGGCTTTATTTAATATAAATGTATCACAAATTTATTATAAAGAAACAAATGTTGCCCACAATTGTAGAAAGTGAGAGTTTATAGCATGTGTATTTACTCAACTATTCTTAAATAGGTTTTTGATGTCCTCACAACTTATTTTTTCTATAAAAGACGCTATGGTGCGCTACAAAGAGCATCCGGTTTTCCAGAATTTATCTTTAAATATACACCAAGGAAGAAGGGTAGCTCTCATTGGAAAGAATGGAGCTGGAAAATCAACGATCATGAATATTATTTCCGGTGTTAAGTCGTTGGATGAAGGGGAAAAATGGGAGGAGCCAGGAACAACGATTGGCTACCTTGGTCAGGAATTTCAATACAAAGAAAAAGAAACTGTCTTTGAGTTTATTTTTAACAATATTTCTGGGGAAGAACGAGAGCTTCATGAATATAAAGTCGAAATAATATCAGAAGCTCTAGAGCTTGACGAAAAAATAACTATGGGAATGCTGTCTGGTGGACAGCTAAGGAGGGCTGGAATTGCAAGAGCTTTAGTTGAAGAACCTGACATTCTATTGCTTGATGAACCTACAAACCATTTGGACCTAAATGTAATAAATTGGTTGGAGCGATATCTAAATAATTACAGAGGCTCATTGATTTGTATCTCTCATGATAAGAAATTCTTAGAGAATATAACTAATCAGGTTTTCTGGCTAGATAGAGGAAAACTAAAAGTTAGCCCAAGAGGATTTAAATTCTTTGATGATTGGTCTGCTATGCTTCTAGATCAAGAGGCAAGGGAATTAAAAAGGCGCAAGCAAATTTTAGCTGAAGAGGTTGTTTGGGCATCTAGGGGCGTAAAAGCAAGGGTAAAAAGAAATATAAATAGACTTAACAAAGTGAAAGAGATGCGTGAAAAACTCAAAGCCGATGATTTATCTTATCGGCAAGCGACAAAAAAAATTACGATAGAGCCTATTAAAGATTTGGATAATAGCTCAAAAGTGATTGCTGAATTTTATAATGTTCATAAGGCGTTTAAGGAAAATGGAAAAACTCTAAGAATATTGAATGGTTTTAATTTTAGGATAAAACGAGGAGATAGGATCGGTATTATTGGAAGAAATGGGTCTGGTAAAACTACATTCTTGCAACTCATCCTAAAAGAAATACAGGTTGATCGGGGAAGCATAAAAATACATAAAAATATGGAGTTTTCCTACTTTGATCAAAACCGCATTGATTTAAAGCCAATCGATACATTGAAGCATTTTATGATACCAAATGGTGGAGATTACATTGATGTTAGAGGAAAAATGCGACACATTTATGGTTACCTTAAAGATTTTATGTTTGATCCTAGCGTTGCTTTGGAAAGTATATCGACCCTTTCGGGTGGACAAAAAAACAGACTAAAACTTGCAAAAATTTTAGCAAATCCAAAATCCTGTTTGATTCTTGATGAACCAACAAATGACTTGGATATGGAGACACTTGATATGATAGAAGAAATTTTAATAGGCTATGAAGGAACACTATTGTTGGTGTCTCATGACAGAGATTTTCTTGATCAAACTGTGACAAAAATTCTCTCATTTGAAGGCAACGGTAATATTGAGGAATGTATTGGTGGTTACTCAGATTATCTATCTCAAAAGTTGTCTAAAAATAAGGTGGTATACAAATATAAAGATGAGAAATCTCGTAATTTTGAATTAAAAGAGAAAACAGAAGAAATTGAGCGCAAAGGGCGTAAAAAGTTGACCTACAAATTAGAGTTTGAATTAAAGAATTTGCCTACAAAAATTCAAGCTAAGGAGAAAGAAATTTCCTCTTTCACTAAAAAACTATCCGACCCTAATTTTTATAAAAATGATGCGGACGCCTTTATTGCAATGACAAAAGAATTAGAGAATGCTAAAGCCGATTTGGAGAACTACGAAACACGTTGGCTTGAGTTAGAGTCTAAAAGAGTTCTTGAAGAAGATAATTAAAAATTAGAGCATGTGGCATTCAGAAATAGAGAACAGCAAATTGGAAATTCTATAGCGCCTCTTTACCTTCCATGGATATTTTGGTTTAACCGAGAGTATAATTTAACTGAGAGTATAAAATTACAAATGTAATTCTGGAGAAACTGATGTTAGTCAACATAACTATTCAAACATTCAAAACAGAAAATGATCTGGAGTTGAGTTTATCCAAATGGGATTCAGTAAAGGATAAATTCATGCCCTTATTTAAGGAAAGAGGTTTAAAGAGATATTCAATTACTCGTATTTGGAACAAAAAAGAACAATTTCAACTTGGACATATATTTGAATATATAAATGAAGATGCATTGAAAAATTGCTTACCTATTTGGCATGATATTGAGAAACAATTTAAAGATAAAATAGAGAACATAACAACAGGCTATCGTGGTATTTTAATAGATGAATATAATTTTTAACTTTATTAATTGGTTTGTTGAATTCTAGTTTTTCTTTTCTGAACACAAAAATCTAAAGATCACGTTAATTTGTTTAAAAAATAATTATTATAAATTTTTTTTCCAACGGAATCTATAATATCTTTAATTTCTGTATGATAGGTAAATCAGCTTTGGCCCAATCTAGCTTTGATAACTTATTAGTTTGAAGCCATTTAAAATCTATGTGTTCAGATAAGGTTACAGTATTGTTTTTACATGCGCATTTATATGCTTTCATATTCAAATGAAAATCAGGATACTGATGATTAACTGTCATAAAAAATTTATTTATTTCAATTTCCATTGACAACTCTTCAAAAATTTCCCTTTTTAAAGCTTCTTCATCACTTTCACCAATTTCAATTTTTCCACCAGGGAACTCATATTTTTTTGATATATAATTATATTTGTTAAAACCCCTTTGAACACAAAGAATTTTATCTTGATTGAAAATTATTGCTGCAACTACAAAGATTTTTTTCATTTTTCTAGTCTCAAGATTTATAGTTTTTAAAACTTGGGTAGCTTTGTTGGAATCTTAAATTTGGAGTTATCAAAAAGTTTCAGTATTAAAACATCTTTTTTCATTTTTTGAGGAGTATTTAATTCCCATTCATCGGATATTTCTTCAAATCTATTTTTTTGTGCTCCTAATAGACTAGTCAGAGACCAATAAAAATACTCAGTTATCATGCAAGAGTAATCACAGGTTTTATCATTATAATGATACCACGCTTTTTTTGGATAAGAAGTTGGGGTATTTTCAAAATATCCACCGCGTGCAATATCCATTGCCTTAGATATTTGGCTGCCTTTAAATTCTCCAAATATTTCTGGGTATGCATTTGCATAACCGACCTGTGTAATGAGATGGAGGATTTCCTCAAGGTAAGCAATATTTGGTTCGTTTGAAATTAAGCCAACTATGGATTTTTCAAAGTTATCAATGTCCAAATTTTTTTCTTCAAAAATTTCAATCAATGTATCAAAAGCATCCTCAAAATCACTTTCTGATTTTCCCATAATTAACATTCCATTATTTTGAATTATTGATTCTATAACTACCTGATTGTCTGGGTTCCCATCGTTATTATTGTCAAGCCATTGCTTTAAAATACTTGATGCTTTTTTAATACTTTTAGAGGGTGTATGTTCAGTTCCTATAATTTTTACACCAAAAACTAATCTTTGATTTGGAAAGGTTTCATTTATTAGTTGATTTAATTCATTTGAATTTGAAAATAATGGAGAAAATATAAAGGGTAGTAAAATTAATATTTTGGTTATTTTATGCATTCTGCAATCTACCTATTATCCTGAAAAAAAATGATTTACAATTAGTTATTAGGCCAATAAAAATTTCTTAAATTGTCAATTACTACAATAACCATATAATTATATTTACTATTTATATAATATTTGTCAGACTTAAATGATAAAATCAAATGCGGAGGAAATAAATGAATTTTTTTAAAACATTATATGAACTAAAGAACTATATTAAAATCAGTTTGTATTCAGTTATATTGACATGCCTTTCTTTTACACTTTATGCAGCAGAATATACAGGAAGGTTGTCAATGCATTGGAATGACAAGCATCATTGCACCAAACATGCTCAAATGTTTGTAGATGAAGTTTTTGAAAAATCTGATGGAAGATTAAAAATAGAAGTGTTCCATTCAGGGCAACTTTTTGGGATTCGTGAAATTATGGCTGGCGTAACATCTGGAGCAGTTGACTTAGGTGGAGTGGTTGGCGTGGTTGGGTTCCCGAAAATCAATAAAAACTTTAATGTGGCAACTATTCCAGGGCTATTTGTTTCTTTTGAGCAGCAAAGAGAATTTTTTCAAAAGTCTGACAAAGGATCAGAAATTTGGGGTGACCTACTTAATAAAACTAACTCTACTTTAATAATGTATAATCCAGTTGGACCTGTAATGACCTTTAGTGGAGCGAGGGAACTTACTGGCGTTGATGCCATGAAAGACTTAAAGGCAAGAAGACTAATTGGAGCAGAAGAGCCAATGTGGAAAGCGTATGGAGCAAAAATAGTTGGACTGAAGACCGGCGAAGTTTATACGGCCCTCCAAACTGGCATGATAGATACTATCAATACACCTCCTCAAAGTATCCGAGCTTATAGTTGGTGGGAGTTTTTAAAATTTGGTCAAAAGCCATATCAATACTTTGCTGATGCATACATAATGGCTAATAGTGATTGGTTCAACAAGTTGCCTAATGACTTGCAGAAAATTGTATTAGATGCGGGTAAAAAGGTTGGTGATGTTTCCACAAGTAAAATTATTGGCGTTGGAGAAGAAGTTATTTCAGAATTTGAAGCTAGGGGTGGAAAAATTACTGTGTTAGCTGGTGCAGAACGAGCTAAATTTGATAAGCTGATGTCTGAAAAAGTATTACCAGCAATGAAAGATAAATTTGACTCAGATGCTTTGAAAGCTGCCGAGGCATTTGTTGCAAATTAATATAAATAAATTGATTTAGTTAATTATTAAGTCAATTTTGATAAACAAATGAATAATATTATTAGGCCATTGCAATTTATTAATGGAATTTTAAATAAAATTACATTTTTTGTTGCAATGGTCATAGTTGCAATTATGGTTTTAGCACTTTCAGCAAGTGCTTTGACACGCTATGTTTCTGGTCATGGGTTTGATTGGTTTATTGAACTACCACCAGCTTTAGTTAGTTGGCTTGTTTTTCCAATGCTAGGTCCATTATTGAAAACTGGCAATCACATAGAAGTTGATTTCGTTAGTACAATATTGACTGAAAAAACAATAAAGTATGTCAAACTATTTGTTTATTTCGTTAGTTTAGTTGCATCATTTATTTTTTTTAAAGCTGGATTAGATGCAACTATGTTATTTTATAATTTAGGTCAAATGATGGAGCTCGAGATTGATATACCTATCTGGTATATGTTCTTATCGTTTCCTGTTGGATTTGTAATTTTAGGTCTGTTTTCATTAGAGTTGGTCTTAACCACTTTTCAAGAAATTCAAAGAGGTAGGCTAAACTAATGTTTTCATTCGCAATAGTACTTTCATTTGTTTTATTATTTTTATCAGTTCCGATATTTTTAGTTTTCGGTCTAGGCAGCTCAGTCGCAGCAATTTGGGGATTAAACTTGCCTTGGTCAACATTAATTCAGATGGCATTTGAGTCAATGAATAAGCACGTTCTGATTGCTGTTCCATTATTTGTGTTCTCTGGAATGGTAATGCTAAGAGGCGGGGCAGCAAATCGTTTAGTCAATTTTGCTACTTCTCTTGTTGGTCATTGGCCAGGCGGTCTAGGCGTTGCGATGGTAATTGCTATGGGATTTTTTGCTGCTTTTTGTGGCTCTATTTTAGCTGCAATTACAGCTATTGGAACTATCATGATGCCCAAAATGATTGAAGAAGGTTACCCGAAACCTTTTGTAGTTGTCTTGGCAGCATCAGCTGCATTATTAGAGGCATTAATACCGCCCTCAAACGCAGCAATATTATACAGTGCTTTAACTTATGTTCCTGTATCTCAAACTTTTGCAGCGGGTGTAATTCCTGGGTTAATTTTGTTAGTGTTCATGGTAGCTCTTGTAATGTTTAAATGTCGTCATGTCGGGAGGTATAAACCAGCTACTAATTTTGATAAACTAACCTCTGGAGTTAAAGCTTTCCCAGCCTTACTAACGCCTGTTATTATTTTAGGCGGTATTTATGGTGGCTTTCTAACGCCATCAGAATCTGCAGCAGTTTCAGGAATTTGGGCAATTTTCATGGGGTTTTTTATATATAGAGAACTAACAATTAGTTCTTTAGTGCAAAGTTTAAAAGAAACCGCCATTACAACGGCAGTTATATTTTCTATAATTGCTATGGCTACTTTTCTTAGCAAAGTATTTACTTACACCCAATTTCCACAATTTATTATTTCTTCTATTACTGAAATGGGAGTGGGTTTGAATTTCTTTTGGTTTGCGATGGCTTTGATTTGTCTAATATTAGGAACCTTTATTGAGATTGTTCCAGTTTTTTACCTAACTATTCCAATATTTTCAGCTATAATTTTATCGTTTAATCAAAGCTTAATTCATCTTTACGTTGTATTTGTTGCATTTGCAGGAATAGGAATGATCACCCCGCCAGTGTGTGTTGGGATTTATACTTCAGCGAGTGTAATAAAAGAAAATCCAGGCAGTGCATTTAAAGAGGTACCATTATTTACATTTGTTGGAATATTATATGGAATTTTGATGATTATTTTTCCAATATTTTCTACTTGGTTACCAAGCTTACTTTAAATTTTAGCTATGAATTATACATTAAGCTGGTGACAAACTTAATGCCACCAGCTTGAAAAGTTTGAGAGTAGTGTTAATTATGCAACTTTTTTAGAGCTTAAAGCTGAAGCGGCTTTTTTAATTAAACCTGGTGTATTAATTTTTATTTGTTTTGGTTTTTCTGCTTCAGGAATTTCTCTGTATAGATTAATAGTAAGTAAACCATCCCTTAAATCTGCATTTTTCACTTCCATATTATCTGCAAGTCTAAACTGCTTTGTAAACGATCGTTCTGCTATCCCTCTGTGAAGATATTCATTAGATAGTTTTGCCTTTGAAGCTTCAACGGTCATCAAACCTTTTTTAACTTCAATGCTTATTTCGTTTTCATTGAAACCAGCGACAGCAATTTCGATTTTATAATCTTCATCGCCTGTTTTGATAATGTTGTAAGCTGGATAGTTGTTGTCTGTAAAACTTGACATTCTTTCGAATTCATCAAACAAATTGTCGAAACCTACAAAAGAACGCATTAGTGGTGTTGTTATAAAAGTCATATTAACTCTCCTATAATTAGCGAGAACTTTTTAATGCCCCATTTAGGCAGCATTAATTAGTTTAATTTATGTGACCCATTATTGGCATCACAAAATATATATTGGCATTACTTTGCTCTATTTCAAGTGTCTATGAACATTAAGATTATTTTTTTTTCATAAGAACGATATCCTTTTTGACTATTTCACAATCCCAATTGTGTTGAAAAGCAATAACTTGAAAAGTAGTTTCATTATAAAAAACTACATGTGTTGGGTCCCTTCGATAATGCCAATTTTCAAATAAACTTTCATCAGTTGTGAAACTAGTCATTATGCCTATGACACCATTACTGCTAAGTATATTATTAAATAAACTAAATTCTTTAAAGGGATTGTGAAAATGCTCGGCGGTTTCTGTACAACAAATAAAATTAAACACTTTATTTATAAAATTTTTATTTGGGTAAAAATTTGGGTCATATAAATGCATGATATGTCCTTTTTCTTCTAGCATTTTAGCCAGCGCTGGGCCTGGTCCGCATCCGTAGTCTAACCCAATAGATTTTCTTTGTAATATTTTGTCTAATGGCAACATTAATCGTGCAAGAAACTTTCTGTAGTCTGCGTCATAAATGCAGTTTTTATGGCTAATGTAATGTGAATATTCATCAATTGGTTCTAAGTAAAATTTTTTATCAAGAAATATCGCTAAGCACTTGTTGCATTTCCAATATTGCTTGCCTTCAATTATTTTAAATATTTTGGCAGTTTTTTTATTGCAAACAATGCACAACATAAATCTAAAGTTTTGTTAAATTGTTTTGCGGTGTCTTGTTTGTTGTATCTAATTTCATTTCACGAAAAGAAATATATGTTACAGAGGTTATGATGATTAATCCACCAAGCAATACATAAGCGTCTACATTTTCGCTAAATATAAAATACCCAATTAGTGCTGCCCATACTAGCTGAAGAAAACTAATCGGCTGGATTATAATTATTGGAGCAGATTTAATCGCTTGAGTTAATGCTATGTGACCCAAAGTTGCTAGAATTGCTACTATACTCAGTCCTATTATTTCTTTTGATGATGGTTGAACCCAAACACTGATTGCCGGGGGAGCCAAAGTAAGTGTAACAAATAAACTAAGCATACAGACAATGACCAATGAGTTATGTTCTTTCGTTAATTCTTTTGATAGCAAATAAGAAATAGCAAACAGTGGAGCAGATAAAACTTGTGCTAATTGGCCTACAGAGATTTCTTGAAATCCTGGACGTAAAATTACTAATGTGCCAACAAAAGCAATGAAAATTGCTAATATTCTTCTGATAGCCAATTTTTCCCCAAAAAATAATGCAGCTCCAATACTAATATATATTGGGCCAGTATAACTAATAGCTGTAACTTCAGCTATCGGTATTCTTGCCATTGCATAAAACCATAATATAACCCCTCCACCATGAGCCAGTCCCCTGAAAACATAAATAATTAAGTCTCTTTTCTTGATTGAATTTTTTATTAAGGGAATAATAAATGGTAATAAAATTAATGTTCCTATTACATAGCGAATAAAGGCAGCTTGCGAAGCCGGTATATCATTTCCTATGTATCTTACAATAGCCGTGACTAATACAAATAATATTGTTGCAGTAAGCATCCATGTAATGCCTCTGAGAATATTTTTATTCATTAAAGGTTTCTAACCACGGCCAATGTAAGGCATCGTAGGTGCCATAATTGTCATAAACTGTATATTTGCATCTAGAGGTAATTCAGCCATGTTAAATACTGACTTAGCTACATGATTTACATCCATTGTGGGCTCTTTTTTAATTTCACCAGAAGCCTGGACTATTCCTTTGGACATTTTTTTAGTCATTTCAGTTCCTGCGTTACCAATGTCAATTTGACTACAAACTATATTAAATTTTCTTCCGTCCAGAGAAATTGATCTCGTCAAACCAGTTATAGCGTGTTTGGTCGAAGTATATGGTGCTGATCCTGGTCTTGGAACATGAGCTGAAACAGAGCCATTGTTAATAATTCTCCCACCTTGAGGGTTTTGATTTTTCATAATTGTAAAGGCTTCTTTAGCACAATAAAAGGACCCGCTTAGATTTATATTCACAACTTCACACCAATCATCAGAAGAGATTTCATCTATCGTATTATAAGGTTTACCAATGCCTGCATTATTGAACAAGACATCAACTCTGTTCCATTTAGAAAAAATTTTTTCAAAAGCTCGTTTCACCTCTAAAGGATTAGAAACATCACACTTTTGAATTAAAGCATGGTTATTAGAAGATGCAGTTTGCAGTAAATTTTTCTCATTTCTTCCTAAGAGAGCAACTTTATAGTTTTTAGACAGAAAATAATTAGAGCAAGATTTTCCAATGCCAGAACCCGCTCCTGTTATAACAATAACTTTATTCATTTTAGCTTCTCCTATAAGTTATAAACTTATTTTATTTAAAGAAATTGCAATTTTAGAAGCTAAATCAGCGTTATTAAGCATTAATTTTACATTTGACTTCAAACTACTTCCTTTAGTAATCTTTGTTATTTGATCTAGCAGAAAAGGTGTCAATTTTTTACCTGTTATATTGTGTTCTGTAGCTTTTTCCATTGCAGATTCAATTGCAGTTTCAATTACAGAGCTTTGAATAGAAAATCTTTCAGGTATTGGGTTGCAAACTAATACACCACCCTTTAGAGACAAATTATCTTTCATTGCAATTGATTGAGCAATTTCTTTAGGCTGATCAAAATTATAATCCACTTCATATTTACTTTTTCTTGAATAAAAGGTAGGAACAAAATCGCTTTTGTATCCAATAACGGGAACCCCCATAGTTTCTAAGTATTCTAATGTTAATCCAATATCTAGTATAGATTTTGGGCCAGAACATACGACAGTTACATTAGTATTAGTTAATTCCTGCAAATCTGCAGAAATATCAAAGGAATTATTTGCGTCTCTATGAACGCCACCAATACCACCTGTTGCCATTAGTTTAATACCTGCCAAATCTGATAATATCATTGTACCTGCAACAGTAGTGGCGCCATTTTTCTTTGTAGACAAAATAAAAGGAATATCTCTTCTGCTGACTTTATGAATATTTTTGCTTTTTGAAAAATATTCAATTTCTTCTTCTGACATGCCAATTTTTATTTCACCTTGAATAATTCCTATTGTTGCGGGAGTGGATCCGTTGCTTTTTATAATTCTTTCAACTTCTAAAGCGGTGTTAAAATTTTGAGGGTAGGGCATTCCATGAGAAATAATTGTAGTTTCAAGAGCTACAATTGCTTTGCCTGCTTTTATTGCCTTTTCTACTTCTTTGCTTAGTGTGTATGGAAAATGCTTCATGTAATAATAATTTCCTTTAAATGTTTTTTCACTGATGCTTCTGATATCTTAAAGTTTACCGTATTTGTTGATTGAGTGGATAGGCTTGCCATTGCGAGAGAAAAGAGCACTGTATAATCCCATTCCCAATGATTAATATAGCCATGAATTAGTCCTGCCATTAATGCATCGCCTGCTCCATTAACATTATTTACAAGTTGTCTAGGTAAGGAAATACTCTTTATTTTATCATTTTCATATGAAATAACTCCTTTCTTTCCTAAACTAATAATCATTCTGTATACGTTAAGTTTTTTAAGACGATCAGAAACTTTATTTAAGGTATTTTTATTGATTTCTTTGACGTCTAATAGAAATCTCGCTTCTGATAAATTTGGCTTTACAATGTCGATGCTACCCAAATGTTTTTTTAATTTTTTTGATTTTTTTAATGATACAGGATCAGCAAAAATATATTTATGCTTAAATTCTTTGCAAATGAAGTTTATTGTCTCTTGGCTTAAATTTGCGTCAATTACAATTGCGGAGGCATTTAATAAAATTGATTCTTTTGTTTTTAGGAAGTTAGGAGTTAAGTTATTTAAAATATTAGTATTGTTTAAAGCGACTAGCATTTCCCCATGATGATTATTTACAGATATATATATAGCTGATTCAGCGTTTTTGATTGTTATACTATTATCAATTTTTATGCCTTTATTGACGCTTTCCTTTTTTAGATAATTTCCAAAATCATCATTTCCAAAAACAGTGATTAAATGGCACTCATTTTTTAGCAGAACAATATTTTCAGCAATATTTCTGACTACTCCACCTGGCGTGATAATTATTTCAGAAGGATTAGATTCATTAAGAACTATCTTATTATTTGATTTTCCAAGAATATCAACATTAGAACCCCCAATAGCTACAATATAATCCTTTTTTAAATTGTTCATCATGACAATTTGAATTAAAAAACTGCACTAGTAAATATTAAATTTAATTTAAATTTTCTCAATAAGTAAAATATTTTTTAAACAAATTTAACTTATGTCGTATCTACTAATGCAAAAGTTTTTTCCTCCCTTTAACTAGGCCCCTTTTTATAAATGGGGCCTTTTTATTTAATTTATTAATTTAATTATCTAAAAATTTATTATAAAAGCTTTATTAATATATTTTATAAAATAGGAACAAATTTGAAAAAAATAGTAATAATTGGAGCTAGCCACTCAGGGATTACATTCGCAGATCAATTAAGAAGTGGAGGGTTTGAGGGTAGTATTACTATCTTGGAAAAACAAATCATTAATCCAGTTGAGAAACCGCCTTTGTCAAAGACATTTTTAGATGAAGACTTTTCAAATACAAAAATTAAATTTAGACCAGAAAAATGGTTTTTAGATAAATTTATAGATTTAAAACTTGGTGTTGAAGCTAAGGAAATTTTAAAAGAAGGCAATCTTGTCAAGTTAGTTAATGGAGAAGAAATAAGCTATGATTGTTTAATTTTAGCTTCAGGGGCAACAGCTAAAAATTTACCATCTAAAATGTTACAAAATAATAAACAATTTGTTTTAAGGGACTTTAAAGATGCTTTGAAACTTCAAAACGCATTAACTGAAGAAAAAGAAGTAATGATTATAGGTGGAGGATACATAGGACTTGAAATTGCTTCCAGTTTAAGAAAGAAAGGTCATAAAATTAGAGTTTTGGAGGTTGCTGAAAGGTTACTTGCTAGAGTAGCTAGTCCAGAATTATCAAATTACTTTTTAAATCTTCATAAGGAACATGAAGTCAAAATAAGTTTTGGAGAATCTATAAATAAAATTAAGGAGTTTGATAATAAAATATCAATAGAAACAAGCAGTCACAAAAATTATGTTGCAGATCTTATCATTGTAGGTATTGGAGTTTCGCCTGAAATACGCTTGGCTTATGAAGCAGGTCTTGATTGTGATAATGGAATTGTTGTTGATGCAAATTATAGGTCAAGTTATTCAAATATATTCGCAATAGGAGATTGTGCATTGAATAAAGACGAATATGGAATTAGAATAGAATCTGTTCATCACGCTCAGTTCAGTGCTTCAAGAGTTTCTTCATGCATTTTAGGTCTGGAAATACCTACATATGAAGAGCCGTGGTTTTGGTCTGATCAGTATAACGTTAAATTGCAATCTGTTGGAATTATAAAAGATATAAAAAATACAGTCTCTAGAATTGGCAGAAGGGAAGGTTCAAAATCTTGGTGGTCTTTTAGTAGTGAAGGTTTGGTTGCAGTTGAAGCAGTAAATGATCCACAAGCTTATGTTGTTGCAAAACATATACTGCAAAATAAAATAAAGGTTGATGAGAAGCAACTTTCAAACAATGATTTTGATTTAAAAGAAATGATAAAAAAATAATGTTTTCACCTAATTGAAAGTAAATTTATGCAAAAAAATAAATTAAAAGAGATATGGGAAAATCATAAGCCTGCACTTAATGGTTGGCTTTCTATTAATTGTAGCTTTACAGCAGAAATTATGTCTCGCCAAAATTATGATAGCCTGACTATTGATATGCAGCACGGGTTAATAGATTTCCCAGATTTATTAGGAATGCTTCAAGCAATTACTGGATCAGATGTGATTCCAATTGTTAGAGTTCCATGGCTTGACCCAAGTTACATAATGAAAGCTCTTGATGCAGGGGCCTCAGGGATTATTTGTCCTATGATCAACAATAAAAAGGAAGCTGAAAAATTTGTTTCCTTTATGAAGTATCCACCTTTAGGAAACAGGAGTTTTGGACCAACCAGGCAAAATATTGTCAATGGTTCTGAATACTATCAATCTGCAAATGAAGAGGTTCTGTGTATAGCTATGATTGAAACTGAAGATGCAATGAAAAATCTTACAGAAATAATTCAAACTCCAGGATTGGATGCAGTTTACATTGGTCCTGCAGACTTAACACTAGGAACCACACAAGGGAGATTAGCTCCTGGTATGGATAGGCAAGAGGAAGAAATGATTGATAGAATAAAAATTATTCTAAATGAGGCAAAAAAAGCAAATAAAAAGGCTTGTCTTCATTGTGTAAAAACATCTTACGCAATTACAGCAGTTAAATGGGGTTTTGATCTAGTAACTTTGAACTCAGACACGAGACTACTTGCAAGTGCGGCATCAAATAGTATAAATGAATTTAGAAATGGCATAGAGTGAGATATAACTGAGTGGGAAAATGACTGCACGTATTTACAAACCTTCAAAAACTGCAATGCAATCTGGAAGAGCTAAAACAGATAAGTGGGTTTTAGAATTTTTTCAAAATTCTGCTACTAAAAGGGAACCTCTTATGGGATGGCAATCAGGAAGTGATACTCAAAAACAAGTAAAAATCAAATTTAGTTCACGGGAAGACGCAATAAAATATGCTGAAAAAAATGGTATTAATTTTCAATTGGCCCAACCAAAAGAAAGGAAAATAAAACCAAAAGCATATGCGGATAATTTTGCATTTAACAGAAAAGAAACTTGGACACATTAAAAATTAACTTGTAATTTTTGACCTTGTCCGAACCCAAAAAAATATAAAGATAGAAAAAATTTCGGAAAGTACAGGAAAATATACGTACGGTTGCTCCTTGAGTTTTTGAATATAACCATAACTAAGTCCATTATTTATTGCTGCTTCAATCAATATTTTCATATACCTTTTAGAGGGAGGAATATTGGCTTTATTGTTGGTTTTATAAATTAGGGTCTTGGCTTTTATTAATTTTGAATTAATATTTACTAAAATATCAGTCACTTCATATTCTTCACCCTCAGAATTAATAATTTGTTTGAGTTCTTTGTTTGTAATTCTATGGAGTATACCCTCAAGGCTTCCTTTTTTATCCTTGATTATATTAGCAAAACTAGGTTCAAGAAAATTAGGTCCCTCCATATTCATTATTAGTTTAAACCCTAATAATTTACACGGTTTAGTTTGAGAAGGAAATACCCTTCTTCTGTTCTGAAGATATTCAACCGACATGTTTGCACCATATCCAAAGTAAAAAATATAGTTCTCATTTTTCATAGCTGAATGACTTATATTTAAATTATTAATCTTCATAGGATTAGATAATATTTAGTTTGATTTTATAAAATTAATTTAAGAGTTAAGCAATATTGTATAAATTTAATTAAGATAAATTGTAATAATTATTATTTATATTATTGTTGGTTTATGAAATTTTTCTGCTCATTTATAATTTTATTCATCTTAATATCCTGCTCTGCGTATAGTGAACCCAATGTTTTAAAGTGTAATAAAAATTGCGGTATTCCAGATTTGAAAAACGAATATTCTTTTCAAGCCAGAATTGCAATGGGGTCAGATCTTTGGGGAGCTAATGTAACTTTTATTGAAGAAGATATTATTTTATCCCAGGGTCATATTTTAGGATATAGTCCTGAAGAGAAAGGTAGCATCCCACGATGCGGTTCTGATGCCTCAACTAATCCTGCTGCTGATTGGAAGCATAATAAAAAGGACATGTATGTTGTGTCTGGAAAAGAATATCCAGAAAAAAATATTATTGCAAAAGTTTTGGATATCTCTATTCGAGCGACAGGGCATCCTCCTGGTTATGATATCATGATCGCTCACGTAGATAGAAATTGTAGTAAATGTAATAATCAAATTAAAATTGAACCCATTCCAATTGCTAGTGATATTCCAAAGATTAATACAATGGCCAAACATATCTTTATTCCCGGAGAAGATTTACCATTACATGGGAAAGGAATATTGTCAGATGACCACATTTTAAATGGGCCAATTTGGGGATCAAAATATAATTCTTGTACCAGGCAAACTATAAAACATGATGGAAAGTTTAACCCACCAATGATTTTTGATACTTCGGGGAGTCCAGTTATTTATAAGGAATGTGGTAATTGGGCAGTGCATGGTTTACATGGAAATGGATTTGATTTTGATGGTTATATGTTTGAATCTCTTCAATTACTTCAAACTCAAAAAGAATGGATGCAATCTGAAATACAACGTTGGACGGGCAGGACAGATATGCTTGATGCTTGTTCTTCTTCCGGAAGAAGATCGTTTGCTTTGGGTAAAATTAAAGAAGTAAAGCAGTTAGGTTGTGGTAAAACAATACTAGACTATGTTAAGCCAAGTTTTTGTAAATTAATTGATCAAAGCAAAGCTATAAGTTTTCCAGATTTTTAAACAAAATAAGTTTCGATATAAACTTTAATTTAATATTGGTATAAATATTGAGGTCTATTGTGTATGAGCGAGAAATTTGAAGCAGATTATGTAATTATTGGTGGAGGAAGTGCTGGAAGCATTCTTGCTGCCAGGTTGGCGTCTGGGTCAAATAAAAGAGTAGTTTTACTTGAAAGAGGTAGAAATGATTTAAATAGATGGATACACATACCTGCCACTTTCTTTAGGGTTCTCCCATCCCCTGATGCAGATACTGTTATCTCAGAACCGGATGATACATTAAATGGTAAGCCATTTGTTGTGCCTCAAGGACGAGTTCTAGGTGGCGGATCTTCTATAAATGGGATGATCTATATGCGTGGTCAACACCAAGATTATGACGATTGGGAGAATCTTGATGGCTGTAAAGGGTGGTCGTACTCTAAAGTCCTTCCAACTTTTATTAAACAAGAAAAAAATACACGAATTAAAGACAATTATCATGGGCAAAATGGAAAGCTAATAGTCTCTGATCCTTCTTGCCCCCATCCTTTGTCCTCTGCTCTGATAAATGCTTCAGTTTCAGCAGGTATAAAAAGAAGCTATGATTTTAATGGATCATCACAAGATGGCGTTGGTTGGTATCAAGTAAATGCATACAAAGGGAAAAGACAATCAGCAGCCACATGTTTTTTGAAGCCTGAAAAATGGCGAGAAAATTTGAAGATTTTTACAAACTTAGAGGCTAATCGAATATGCTTTCAAAATAGAAAAGCAATAAATGTTGAAGCAAAAGATCAATTTGGAAAAGACTACTGTATAAAGGCTAATAATGAGATTATTTTGACTTCAGGATCATTTCATAGCCCAAAATTATTAATGCTCTCTGGCATTGGTTCTGCAAATGAATTATTAAGGCATGGTATAGATGTGATTTATGATTCAAATGAAGTAGGTGCAAATTATCAAGATCATGTTGGAGCACCAGTCACAAGGCGCTTAAAAAATGTAAATGGACTGTATGGTGAAGATAAAGGGCTAAAAGCTTTAAAAAATAGTTTTAATTATTTTATTTTAAATAAAGGTTTGCTTACCTCAAATTTACTCCAAGCTGGTGCGTGTGTTGATTCAAATGGCGGTGGTCGTCCTGATATTCAATATAATTTTGCTCCCTTTGCCCCAGGTTTACCTGGAGACCCCCCTTTGCCTTTTCATGCTATTCAAATACATCCAATGACAATGCGCCCCAAATCTCGTGGCCGCTTAACTTTGAAATCAAAGAATTCCTATGATAATCCTCGTTTTGTTACCTCTATGCTTGATAAAGAAGCTGATTTAGATACGCTAAGACGTGGTGTAAGAATAGCACAAAAAATTTTTGATCAACCAGAAATCAAAAGTGTAGTTGGAGAGGAAATCTGGCCAGGTCCATCTGTAAGTACTAAAGTTGGCTCCAATACATTCGATGATGCCATTCGAAAACAAGCCCGAACAATTTTTCATCCTTCTGGTACTTGTCGCATGGGACCGGACAAATCATCAGTCGTTGATTTAAGTTTACGAGTAAGGGGAGTAGAAGGATTGCGAGTTGCAGATTGTTCCATAATGCCTAGGTTGATTTCAGGTAATACCAACGCGCCAACTATGATGATAGCTGATATATGTGCTGATGAGATTTTATCTGGTAACTAGAGCAAAAACCGCATTATATTGATCAACTAGAGGTCACACGACGTGCTCTCCATATGTGCAAGGCCAAAAGGCCAGCCGAAAAAATCAAGGCGGCGAAATGAATGGCCTCAGGTTTCATGAGAATTGCTAAAGCCAAAACAAGACGTGTGAAGACTTCCACCAACCTCAGTGATTTCGAGTCAAATTGTGCCAGCGCTGTTGCAACGAGATACAGCGATGCAATCAAACGCACCAGCAACCAGGCCAGCCCGACAAAGTCGATACCATTCTCATATCCGGGAAGTGGAGCATTTGTTGGGCTTGTTGGATCAATCAGGGCTTGATCGATAAGTAGAAGTTCTGGGTAGAAAGCGAAAACGAAAGGAATTGTGAACATCACAATCCCAGACCTGACTGCACTGAAACCTGTGGCCATCGGTTCAGCTTTGGTAATTGTTGAAGCTGCAAAGGCGGCAAGCGCCACTGGCGGCGTGATCGCCGACGCCACTGCAAAGTAAAAAATGAACATATGTGCCGTAAAAGTGGCGATGCCAAGCCCTACCAAAAGGGGGCCCATTAAAAGGGCAACATTTACATAAGCTGGTACCGCAGGCATCCCCATTCCCAACAGAACTGCAAGCAACATGGTCATCAGAAGGGCAAAAAACTGAAAGAAAACTGCCCCCTCACCACCCAGGTCGAATGACAGCAAAAATCGAAGCACATCAATCGCGACAAATTTTGAGAGGCCAGTAAAATTGAGGCACACATCAATCACAGTAACTGCAAGAAACATCAGATATAGTGTCGATATAGTTATACCCGATTCTGCCAAAGCGTCCAAAAGTTTAACTGGCTTGGATCGGAAATCTTTATCAAGGAAAAGTAATACCGCTACTAGAGCTGCGGCCCACCAACCTGTCGATCCTGCATCACCAGCAGCGTTTTGAAAGATCTGAAAAATCCAAGGAAGTGAAATGACTGTGCAACGCCCATTTTCAACAACTGATTCAGCACCAAAGAGGGAGGCGAAAAACCCACATCCCACAATATCTTTTGGTGTGAGTAACAAAAACAATATCAAAAGCATTGGCAGTATGATTTGGCAAAGGTGCAGGACATCTTGGCCACTTATTCGCATCTCGTCGGTCAATGCACCAAAGGCATTGATGCCTTGTTTGCGTGATTGGAATGAAGCGCTCAGAAACAGACACAGAAAATATGCCAGCGCCGGCAACGTCGCAGCGATGATTACATCCCTATAGGGAACCGCAGTCATAGCCGCAAGGATGAAGGCTGCAACACCCATCACAGGTGGCATAATCGAACCACCAGATGAAGCTGCGGCCTCCATGCCGCCTGCAAACACGCGGGAAAAACCCCTTTTGATCATCATTGGTATTGTCAGAACACCTGTGGATAGAACATTAACAATCGGCCCTCCTGTTATTGTTCCAAACATAGCTGAACTAATGATTGCCGCATGCGCTGGCCCTCCACGTAATTTGCGCGTCCAACGAAAAGCTAGTTTAATCAGTGTTTGGCCTCCGGCAGATTTACCAAAAAGCGCCCCTAAAATTATATAGGGAAAGACCACATTCATTATCACATGCATAAAACGTCCAAGAAACCCAGACGCATTATTCACTAACGCATCATGGACATTGGGAACACCATCTAGAAATGTCCGGGGTTCACCACCCAATTTGGTCATAAAATATTTATTGATGCCATCAGGGCCGTGAAAATACCATACCAGTACAGTGACAATGGTATAGACAGCTATACCAAGCGAAATGGCGACTAGTGGAAAACCCCATACCTTGATGTTGTAGCCCAGAAAAACGATCAGTGCAGACGCCATGATTGCAACCAGCCAAACTCCTGTTGTGCTGACACATTTGGGATCATCAACAGTGTCAGGTTTTGGCAACCCCATCGTTTCAGCAAATTCAATTTCTGCTTTCAATGTCTCTGCCATAATTCTGGCACGCTCGCCACTCATCAGGTCGATCAGGCATACACTATCAATCTCAATTAGATATGTGAGTGAAACAGCTACGGCGGAAACAACAAGTGCGATATCCATAAAAGCTCCAAATATTGCTTTGTTGGTGCCCTTCCAAGACCGCCACATTGAATGCTGAAGAGCAACCAACAACATCATCAATGAGAATATAAGCGGATAAAACCATTCAGTAGGGAATGTTCTAATTTTAAGTTTTTCGATACCCGTAATTCCACGCCACATCTCATCCCAACCTGGAATAAGTGGAGTGCTGTTAATAATGCCTAAAGCTACAAATGTGAGAGCTAGGAAATAGACCAGCCTATTTGGAAATTCTGGTTCGGTTGTCTTTTGTTCAAAGGAATCTGACATTGAAAGCCTGAGTGTTTTACAAATATAAGTAGCACCATTTGAGGTGCTACTTATTTTATATTCAGCTTTATTTTACTAATGCGCACTCATCTAACTTATAGCCTGCATCAATCCATGCGCGGGCTGCACCAGGATGATATTTAAGTGGATTTTTACCACACATGCCTTGCATAGGCGCATCAAAGCCAACTGTATCACCAAAAGGAGCTTTTGCTTTTAAAGCATCAAGAGTAGCTACATATGCCGACACTAGATTATAAACGAGTTCTTCATCCATATCCTTGTGGACTACATTGCCACCGATAGTAGCAAATGCTCTGAAAGTTCCATCCTCTGATACAAAACTCCAGTCGTCTCCCATAATTGCATTCAACTGGGCTAGTTCAATAGTGAAAGGTGCACTGCCAGGAGATTGCATATATTTTTGCATTGTCTCGCCTTCATACACCACTTTTGGCATTGACCAGCCAGTCATTTTTCCAGCAGCTGTACTAGAGGTTAAATTTGATCCTGGAAACAACTCTGGCAATACCATAGCATCAGGCTCACCACTTGTTACAAGTGTAACTTGCTGGCCCCAGTTAACCTGCAAGCCTTCATAATCTTCACCATCTTTTAGACCAGTAATAATTTGAATCATGCTACGCGCATTAGTTAGAGCTCCACCACGTGGCGGTCCATTGTAGATTTTGCGACCTTTTAGGTCATCCCATCCTCCAATATTTTTAGCGTCATACGCGTATAGAAAAAAAATACCCAAAGTAAAAGGGTTGATAGCCCTAAGATTCCCCGCGAGTTCAGCTCCTTTTTCTTTTCCTAAAGAACCATATGGCCCAACACCTCGGCTCATCAGAAATGGAAGGATATATGGAGTTGCAGCAATGTCAGTTTTGCCCTCTGCCACATTCTGGATTGAGTTGGTCAATGTCTGACCATCAGCTAACTGAATGTTGGCAATACCTTTGGTGCCAGCAATTTCTGTCATGTGAGCTGGTGAAAGATGCGTCGCTCCACCCGGACTCGCTGTCTCTGCGGTCAGATTTACCTGGGCGCTTACAGCACTGCTGAACAAAGCTAAGCCAGATAAAGTGCTAATTAATGTATTTTTGAACATGATGCCTCCTAATCTAAAGTTACTTTTTTATTATTTCATTCAATTTACTGTTCAGTATTTAATGAAAGCTGTCAACCATCGTAAAGAAATCGTGTGGCGTATCAGAATTTTGAACTAAGAAATACTCGCCAATCTTTATTCCCGGAGAAAATTTAATATTGCATGGGAAAGGCATTTTGTCAGATGATCACATTTTAAATGGGCCAATTTGGGGATCAAAATATAATTTTTGTAACAGACAAACTATAAAACATGATGGAAAACTCAACTCACCAATGATTTTTAATATTTCGGGGAGTTCAGTTATTTATAAGGAATGTGGTAATTGGGAAGTGCATGGTCTACATGGAAATGAATTTGATTTTGATGGTTATATGATCGAATCTTTTCAATTACTTCAAACTCAAAAAGAATGGATGCAATCTGAAATACAACGTTGGACTGGCAGGACAGATATGCTTGATGCTTGTTCTTTTACTTGAAGAATGCCGTTTGCTTTGGGTAAAATTAAAGAAGTAAAGCAGTTAGGTTTTGGTAAGACAATACTAGACAATGTTAAGCCAAGTTTTAGCAAATTAATTGATCAAAGCAAAGCTATAAGTTTTCCAGATTTTTAAACAATATAAGCTTAAGGAATACACTTATTTTTATAAAAAAAAGTTCAAAACATATATAAAATTTATAATATACAATAAGAAATTTTCTGATATAAAACTTTTATGCGGCTCCGTAGCTCAACTGGATAGAGCATCTGACTTCTAATCAGAGGGTTGGGAGTTCGAGTCTTCCCGGAGTCGCCATTAAATTAATGACTTAGCTATATAGGCACAAAAGTTAAATCTTCATGGGTAATTAAAACAGGAGAAAGAAAGTCTGAGCCATATGGTAATTTTGATGGGAGCTATCTCCAAGACTATAAATTTGAGGAAGGATCTGGCTCATTAGACAAGTGTAACGGAGGAAATTTAAATGGAAAATTTGTTTATTTTCCAACTGAAGAATTTCCTTTTTACCCAAGATTTCATTGGGGGAACGTTGGTTCTGATTTTTTAAGGCGTGGTGGTTAAAGAAAATTATAGGAGTGATGATTATGAAATCCCAACCCAATATCCGATTGATTTATTTTAGATTAAGAGCTTTGACGGAAGCTGCTCAAATGATGATGCATTACTCAAATTTGAAGTATAGTTATGAGATGTCTTTAGAGTTTTTTAAAAAGCCTTGGTCAGAAGCAAAAAAGGACGCTCCATTTAATCAGTTACCCTTGCTTATAGTTGATAATAAAATTCATATTTGGCAAAGTAATTCAATTATTAGGTATTTGGCTCCATTGACAGGTACAATGCCTAAAGACAGTTTAATGGCAGCTCAGGCCGATGCCATTTTTGAAAGTACGCATGCACTTTTTTCCCCCTTAAATCCTACAGTTAATGTGTTTGTTGGCGAACAGCACGAAACTCATAAAACACAATTTTTAAACTCTTTTCCTACCATTTTAAATAATTTTAATAGACAGTTAGAAAAGTTATCTGATGGTCCATTTTTCTTTGGAGAAAGACCCTATTATTGTGATTTTTCTGCATACCATCATTTTTCTCTAGCTAAAATTTTAGATCCTAATATTTTGGATCTGCATCCAAGAGTTAATCAATTGATGAATGAATTTGAAAAGCTTCCAAACATACAACACTACCTAGAAACAAGACCTGAATTAATAGATGTGGGAATTGCTCCGAAGATGATTGTCAATGGTAAGAAGGTTAAAACAACCAGTGAATCTTAACTAAATCTAATAACTATCTTCTTCCTGAAGTTCTCTTTGCACTCGGCTTTACGCCAACCTGAACTTCACGTATTGCTATATAGATACCTGAAGTTAAAATCAATATAATTCCGAATAAAGAAGTTAAGTCCAGCCACTCATTCCAAATAATAATTCCCCAAAAAATAGATAAAATTAAACTTGTATACTCGAATGGCGCCACAAGTCCAGCCTCACTAATTCTGTAGGCTTGTGAAATTAAATATCCACCAATTGAACTGGCAATTCCAATACCGAATATGGCTAACCAATGACTTTTCAAAGGCCAAGACCAAGCTTTTACAAGAAACTCCATAGAAGGATTTTCGTAACCTGAAAACTGGCCACCCCCAAGTGTTAGACCCATAAGCAAACTAACGATAATAAATGAAAATTGAATATAGAAGCTTAAAGTGGATGCTTTCTCTGACAATCCCATTTGTCTAGTCATTGTGTGCAAGCCAGCATAACAAATAGCTGCTGATAAAGGTAATAATGTAATCCACTGAAAGCTAATTTGACCAGGTTTTATAATTATTAACACCCCAAAAAACCCAATGAATAAAGCAGATATTCTCCTTGCTCTAATCTTTTCTTTAAGAATTAAAGATGAAAACAAAGTTATTAGAAGAGGGGCAATAAAAAATATTGCTGTGCACTCAGCAATTGGAAGAGAAACTATTCCTAGGAAGAAAAATAAATTAGCAAAAACTAAAAGTATACCTCTGAATAAATGTGCAACAGGCCTTTTGGTTTTTAGAGACTTAAGGCCTCCTTCCAAAGGTAAAAAAAGAATTAAAGTAAAAATTAAAGCAGTTATTGATCTTATTAAAATAATTTCATGTAATGGGTAGTTTCCACTAAGTAGTTTAACAGTGATGTCACTTAATGAAAAACAAAATGAAGCTCCTATCGCGCATAAAATACTCAATAATGATATATTTATAATTTTGAACAACTTCTACTCTATTGATATTATATTCATTAACGTGATACTAAAGTTTGAACATAGTTAAACTGAATACTATTTTTTTATGTTTGGATATCAAATTATAAAAAATACTATAAATCTGATCTTTATATTTTTTTATTTTGTTTCAGTAATTTAGCAGTAAGTGATGATATCCTCAATGGGTTCGATTCATGCCAAGATAATAATTTTCAACTTGCTCTTGAAGTATGGAAACCATTAGCTGAAAATGGAGATCCCATAGCACAAAATAGTTTAGGGGTTATGTTCTAAAGAGGGCAGGGGTTAAAAAATTTATAATATTTCATTTAACTGGTTTAAACAGTCTGCTGAACAGGGTTACACTCCAGCTCAAGTTTCTCTAGGTTATATTTATGATCAAGGTATGGGAACCCCTGCAGACAAAGAAAGTGCTTTTATGTGGTGGGAAATAGCGAGTTCAAATGGAGATTCCGATGCTAAAACTTTGCTGCAGATTTTATCTTCGGAAATTGATGAAAGTGATAAGGTTCTTGCGCTTGAAAAGGCAAAAACCTGCTTTAGAAATAAATATAAAAAATGTTAACTTTAGACAAATAAAAGTAGTTAAAAAGAGCTATTAGATTTATTGTTAATTTCTGGATATTTTGGGTTAGCATCAATTACTTTAATGATGATCTAAAATGTTGCGAGTTGATTTTCTATTTTGGTTTAAAATATAATTTTCTCTTATTCCAATATATGTTGTAGCGGCAACAATTATGGTCCCGCCAACCCACACAGTTTGAAGCGGAATTTCTCCAAACATTATGTAACCTAAAGTTACTGCCCAAATCAGTCGCAAGTAATCCAGCGGTAAAATAAAAGAAATTTTGCCTCTCTTAAGAGCGTAATTTAGTGAAAGTTGTGTTAGGGTTCCAACAAACGTGATAAATAATAGTAATAAAAACTGATGAAAATTTATCCATTGCCAAACAAATATTGAAGCTAAAAAAGACAAAGGTATAATCCCAACAGATTGCCAAAAAGTTATAGAAACATTTGTATCTGATTCTGTAAGCTTTTTAGCTAATAGCACTGAGATTGACCATAATATGCATGCAATGATGACAGAAACTGGACCAATGCTTATATTTAAATCAGGTCTTAAAACTATTAAAGCACCAATAAAACCCAGTAGCATCGCACTCCAGCGTCGAAAGCCAACTAATTCATTAAAAAATATTATTGCAAGTAAAGTTGCAAATATAGGAATGGTAAATGATAAAGCCTGAGCTTTAGATAATTCTGTCATACTAATACCATAGAAAGAAAATAGCATTGCTCCACTTCCTGCAATACTTCTTATGAAAGTAAGAAATGGATAGTTTGTTCTAATTACACTAAGGTTATTCTTTATTATGATTGGTGCGATTAGTGGTATTACCAAAACTGTTCTGAAAAAAGCAATTTGGAACGGATGCATTTCCTGTGAAGCAAGCCTGACAAAAGCAGAAGTTAAAGAGGCGCATACACCCGAAAAAATCATAAATATCCCGGCTAAAAATACAATAGGCAATGCATTAAATGCATTTAATACTTTATTGATCATCTAATTCTGAAGGAAATATGTGATTATTATTGTTGTCTAACTCTAAATGGTAAACTGACAATACATCAGAAAGGAGAAGTTTATTATATAAATGTGGAAAAAGTTGGCCATTTCTAGAAATTTCCCACTTGATGTTTAAATTATCTGATTTGACCTTAATTAGACGCAAGTTTTTTACTCCATTGAAATGAAGTCTTGCAGTCTCCTTGACTTGTTTGGATGTAGAAAAATGAATAAAATTATCAATTAAATCAATTCCAGACCCAATGAAAACGCCATTTTTTTCAGCTATTTCCCAATCTTTTTTTGGGCAAATTTTGTATATAAATTTATTCAAAATCACCTCTTTGATTAAGTTAAAATTTCTACTGTACCATTTTCAGGGCATAATTTTAATTTATCACCTGAGTTTATTACAATAGTAATATCTTCCATAAACCTATCGATAAGAACCATGTTTGCATGGGCGGCGCCTTGTGCTATTATTGGATTTGCAACATTTAACAGCAAACCCTTTGGTGCCATTAGACGGTCAACCATGCTTTTAAGCATCCAAGCAGTTGCAACACCGCCCTTGGCAACATTTAATACCAATATTTTGTTAACATAACTCTGGTTAAATAATTTGTGAGATCTTCTTGAAAAAATTCCCTTTTGCCTATTTAGATCATACCTTGCACTGAAATTATCATTTGCTACAAGAGCTATACCTTCTAAAGTTTTTCCAATCCCAACATGACCTTGAAAAATTTTTTTATCCATGAATAATTTTTCCCTTACATGCAGAATCTATGCATTTCTCCATTGAAGATAAAATTGTTTCATAGCCATAACCACCAAGGATATTTACTATCTTAGCAGAGTTGCTCATCAATCGTTTCCACCCATTGGCTTCTCCAATTTCTCTTGCGTGCATATTGTAAAAACAGACACCTTCCAATACAATGCCACCCGACCTTTCAATTTTTTGTGTAATATTATTTTTATCACATAACACTTTTATTGATGGAGCAGTGCAAACTATCAGGCTCACGTCAGGATGAATTTTTCTTCCATCGATTATTTCAGACAGGACTCTCATTTCATCTAATGATAACTGTGGAGCAGAAAAAACAACAACATCTAGTTTATCACTATCAGGTAAAAAACTATTATAAAAGTTTTTCAAATCTGTTCCATCTACAATTTTATTTGCCGAACTAATTTTGTTATTTAAATATGCTTCAGGTGTAATGCCATCTATATGAAACATTGGCGTGGAACCAAAAGAAGCTAACGCTGCGCCAAAATGTTTTAGTTGATCTGAGGTAGGCTTTTGATTTATTCCATAAATGATCGGAATGTCCCAATAAGAAGACATTTGTTTGCCAATAATTCCCCCAAGCGCTCCCCAATCACTTAAATTGTTTAGCTCAAGAGAAACTTTGAAAGATTTATTTGCAAGTCTTTTACTATCTAGGTGGAGCCCGTACATTGGTGTTCTTCCAGTTAAACTTGCGGCCAATGCAGAAGGGCCACCTTCAAAATTGGTTCTAGCGCCAAGAACACTATTCGCGTAAATGCTTGAACCAGTATCTCCAAAAGCTAAATTTTCACCTAACACAGGAGGCATAAAAACTTGATAATTAATGCATGTATCAGTCATCATTACACTTAACTTTTTAAATGCATTTACTGTTCTTAATTCCATATCAATAAAATTTTTATTTTGTTTGATTCTTTTATATGAATTAAAATCAGCTCCCCTTGGATCTGTTATTGTGGGGACTAAAACTTTTCTTTCATTTTCGCTATGATTTGAAATGTTTTCTAAGAATTGAATGCCTGAAAGACCCAAAGCTTCAGTGTCTGCCATTATGTGCACTTGACTGATCTCTATCAATTTTTTCGCATCAAAAAATCTTCCGATTTGGATTTGATGCTCAATAGCCAATCTTCTTGGCTCTCCATGTTTTCCTGATTGAATTTCTAATTCAAAATCGTTTAATTCCATAAGTATAGATTTTTTTTTTTTGATAATAAATATAAAATCAGGTTAATGTATATACTTACAAAATAATAGTGTTTTAGAATTTGATGAAAAACAAACCCCAACCTTTGGCTATAACTATGGGAGATCCTTCAGGAATAGGCCCAGAAATTATTTTAAAGTCCTTAGCAGTTTTAAAAAATAATAATTATCTTATTTTAGGGGATCCCTTAATTTTTGAATCTGCAATTGAAAGATTTGGTCTTAAATTTGAATTAAATAAAATAAAATCCTTATCAGAAGCAAATTTTAAGTCCAACGTTGTAAATTTATTAATTACTAGTGAATTAACTAAAAAACCAAATTTTGGAGAGACTTCTGCTGAAAGTGGAAAGGCAAGCTTTAATGCTATAGTTGAGGCCATTAAATTAGCCAAACTTAAAAAAGTTTCAGGAATTGTAACAGCTCCAATTAATAAAAAATCATTAAATTTAGCAAGGGTAAATTTTCTTGGTCATACTGAAATTTTATCAAAATATTCGGGTTCTGAAAAAGTAGCAATGATGCTTTTAAACAAGGATATTAAAACAGTTCTTGTCACTTTGCATTGCTCTTTAGTGGAAGCAATTCAAAGAATTAGTGTTCAAAAAGAATTTGAAGTCATTAAACTTGCTTACAAAGGAGCCCAAATGTTTGGAATAAAAGATCCAATAATTGCTGTAGCAGCATTAAATCCGCATGCGGGTGAGGAGGGCTTGTTTGGGAACGAAGAAAAAGAAATTATTAAGCCGGCTATAAAATTAGCTATTGAGCAAGGCATTGATGCACGGGGTCCATTTCCAGGGGACACTGTTTTTATGAATGCAAAAATGGGCAAATTTGATGTAGTGGTTGCCCAATACCATGATCAAGGTTTAATTCCAATTAAATATAATGGAATTGAGGATGGAGTTAATATTACACTAGGACTAGATTTTATCAGGACTAGCACTGATCATGGAACAGCATTTGACATAGCGGGTAAAGGAGTTGCTTCAATGGAAAGTTTTATTTCAGCAATAAAATTAGCTCAAAGACTATCTCTTTAAAGTGGGACTAATCCCACTATTACTTAATTTATTTTTTGTGGTTTGCTGCCCAATATAAATATGTGATAAGTGATTCTCACAACAAGAGTTGAAGTCCAAAATTAACGATGTCAAAAGATAAATTACTAACGGCTATTATTGATTATTGCCAACTATATAAAATGGCAGAATCAACGTTTGGAAGAAAATCAGTTAATGATGGGAAATTTGTATCACGATTAAGGACCGGTGCTAGGGTAACTCCTGAAACTTGGAGCAAGGTTAGCAAATTTATTGGAAAAAATGGTGGGATGACTAATTTGACAATGGATCCACAAAATTTACATGTTTTACCTGAAGAGAAAGATCATAAAGTTAACTTAAATCTTGGCAATATAGAAGAAAGCATATCAAAAAAGAAAAACTTTAGGTTTTTTGATAACAGGCAAAAATATCTTCTTTTTGTCTCTACATGCAGTGAAAAAGAAGTGATATCCAATAAAATAGGAATGGAATTAGGTCATGTTAGGCCAAAACCTCCAGCTTTAAGAGTTTTTGACGCTGGAATGGGCGATGGAACTGTTTTAGCTGGAGTAATGAGAGAAATGCATCATCGTTTTCCTACAATGCCTTTTTATATTTCTGGTAAAGAAATTAGTTTAGAAGATGTAAGAATTTGTCTTTCTAAAATGTCTGACAGATTATTTGAGCATCCAGCGTCTGTTTTGGTTTTTACAAACCTGTTTTATTCTGAAGCACCTTGGTTGAAACCTAAATCAATGATTTCTTCTAGCGCAATGGTTTGGAAGGAAGTTGCTCTTCAGGGAAGTTCATCGCATGAGTTTTCTGAACAATTAGGTGGTTTAAGAGATTTTTTAGATGAAAATTGGCAAGCAGGGCACAGTCCAAAAACTGGAAATCCTATTTATGAAAGACCTACTGTTTTAGTCATATACAGAGAAGATCACAAGTTTTTATTAAATAATGTCATCCCAAAACAAGATATTAAAAAAGCAGATTTTGATTTAGTTATAGCTTCACAACCTTACAGACTAAGGGTCTCTTCACAAACTAAATCAAGAAATGTTTTGCTGCCATTAGTAAACTCTTTGGGTAATGGTGGAAGGTTGATAGGCATTCATTCAAGTGGAGAGGATCCAGGGCATGAAATAATTAAAAACATTTGGCCTAATGAGAACCCCTTTATAAGTGACAGGCATTCATTATTGAAAGCTCTGAAAACTGAATTGGGTTCAGATAGAAGGTATTTTAATATTAAATCAAACTCAGATATTCGATCGATTTTTAAATATCACATGCATTCTCTTCCTAGCGAATTAGAAGCGAGTATAGGAACTTCTACACTTTTTGCAGCATGGAATGCAGCGACTTATGTTGGGCAAATAGATGAGCAAAGATTAGAAGAAGCAATGAGATCTATTGATTATTTAGAAATAACTAAAGAAATACTTAAGAAATTTGGAGGACTATGGTTTAACGATGAATCTTATACCATTTCAAAGAAAAATTTTTAATTATCTTCCTTTAGAATGATATGCCGAATTAGGAACCATTTTTGTTGCTGAGGCAATCCTATTAGACATGCTAAAAAAACCAACAACGGAGGAAATGTCCCAAATATCAGAATCGGAAAATCCATTTGATTTAAGTCTTTTCCTGTCTTCTTCTTCAATCTTGTGACTTTCAAGCGTTAACTTCTCAGAAAACTCAAGCATCGCTCTTTCCTTATCTGAGATACTTGCAGATCTGAAGTTCATTATTAAAGCTTCCCCTAATTCAGGGCTTTTAGATAACTCCCTCACTGATGCGCCATGAGCGACTTGACAATAGTAACATCTGTTTATTGAGGATACAACCACTGCAATCATTTCTCTTTGAAGTTTTGTTAGTCCACTGTGACCTAACATTATTTCGTTATACATTTTAGTAAAGGCATTTAGTTTATCCGTATTATGTGAGTATGACTTTAAAACATTTGGAATTAAACCAAGTTTTTCTTTACATATTTTAAAATATTTTTTGATGTTTGGCGGTAATGGATTAACTGCTTTTAAATTTAAAGATATAGGTAATTTTTGATTTGAATTTGGATGACGCATAATTAGATTTCCTCAATTATTTATCTAAAGTATAATTGATATTAATTTTTATTAAAATAAATTGAAATTTAAATTAGTCTATTTTTAAATTGCAATATAAACTGGAGAAAAAAAATGAAAATTATTTGGCATGGGCATTCATCCTTTTCAATTATTTTTTCAAATAAGAAAATTTTAATTGATCCTTTTTTTACTGGCAATCCAGCTTTTGGTAATCAAGATAAAAATAAAATAATATCTGGATTAACTCATATAGCTCTTACGCATGGTCATGGTGATCATGTGGGAGATACAGTTAATATAGCAAAGGAAACTGAAGCTCAAATTATTGCAAACGCAGACTTATGTTCTTATTTAAAAACAAAAGGGCTAAGTGATTTTAATCAAGGCAATACAGGAGGAACTATAGTTTTCGATGATTTTTCAATAACTTTTGTTCAAGCTCATCACTCATCAGCAAGTTTAGATGAGAGTGGTATTTCGCACTCTTTAGGGCATTCGAATGGCTTAGTATTCCACATCAAGGGTGATAAAACAGTTTATCATATGGGTGATACAGATATTTTTGGTGATATGAGCCTCATTGAAGAACTGCATAAACCGGATGTAGGTCTAGTGCCTATAGGAGATAGATTTACAATGGGTGGTGCTGTAGCGGCATTGTCTTGTAGAAGATTTTTTAATTTTAAAAAAATTATACCTTGTCATTTTGGAACTTTCCCTATTATTGAAAATAGCGCTGACAAATTTATTGAGGCCATGGAAGATGACGCCGATAAAGTGAAAGTTCTGTCTGCTGGGGAAAGTATTAAACTTTAAATTTCAAGATTTTGGTATCCAGTTATTTTTAATCCGTAACTGTCAAGAGCTATGGGTTTTTTTGGGTTATTAGTGAGTAACAAAATCTTGCTTAAGCCTAAATCAACAAGAATTTGAGCGCCAGCGCCGTAATTTTTAAATTTCCAACTATCCTGAGAAGTTTTATTATTTATTGAAGTGAGTTGGTCTCTTATGGTGGTTGGCGATAAATCTCTTAGAAGTACAACAGCTCCCTTTCCAATTTTAGAAATAGATTTCATGGCTGAAGCCAATTGAACGTCATTTTTGTCTTGATTGGTTGCTCCAAGGAGATCACCAAGAAAATTAACCACATGCATCCTAACAGGTATGGGTTCAGAAGAAGCAATATTCCCCATTACTAAAGCCAAGTGCTCTACTCCTGATATGGTGTCCACGTAAACGATTGCTCGCCAATTCCCACCAAATTGACTTGGAAAGTTAGATTCAACGCTCCTTCTAATTGTAGTTTCATTCTTTAACCTGTAAGAAATTAAATCTGCAATTGTAGCCACTTTCAGCCCATGAAGTTGGGAAAAGCTAATTAAATCTTGCATTCTAGCCATGGTGCCATCATCTTTTAAAATTTCACAAATTACACCAGAAGGGTTCTTCCCTGCTAATCTAGCGATATCAACTACAGCTTCAGTGTGTCCTGCACGAATCAAAGTCCCACCGTCCCTTGAGACTAGAGGAAAAACATGACCAGGTGTATTCAATTCATGAGGAAGAGTTTTTTCATTAATTGCAACTTCAATTGTCTTAGCTCTATCTGCTGCTGAAATTCCAGTTGTAACACCAACACTTGCTTCTATAGAAACAGTAAATGCAGTGCCTAATCTAGATGTATTACGTTGCTGCATCATTTCTAAGCTTAAGGATTCTACCTTTTGCCTCTCTAGAGCTAAACAGATGAGCCCCCTACCATTTTTAGCCATAAAATTTATAGCATCTGCATTTGCATATTCAGCTAAAATACATAAATCACCCTCATTTTCTCTATCCTCATCATCAACAAGAATAAACATTTTACCATTTCTGGCATCCTCTAAGACTTCCTTTATGGATGATAGAAATTCTATCTCGTATTTGTTTGTATTATCCAAAACTTACCGGTTTCTCATTTTTAAAAAGTTAATATTTATCGTTTAATTTTTTATTATTTAAATAAGATTTAACTCAAATAATTCAAACTTAATAATTAATCAAATCTAATTTATTTTTTTAAATGCCTGATCCAAATCATCAATTAATTCTTTAGGATCTTCCATACCAATTGCTAATCTTATTAAAGTACCATTTTTGTAAGTTTTATGATTTCTTATTTTATTAATATCTGCTTCTAAAATAAGACTTTCAAAACCTCCCCATGAAGCCCCTATCCCAAATAATTTTAAGCTATCTATAAACTTATCTACTATTTTTGTATTGTGGGTGTCTAGTTCAAAAGAGAATAAACCAGCGCCAATATTAAAATCTCTTTTAAATATTTTATGATCAGGATGAAATCTTGTGGCAGGGTGAAGTACATTTGTCACCATATTAATTTTAGAAATCCATTCAGCTATCTGAATGGAAGAAGAAAATGATTTTTCCAACCTTATTTCCATAGTCCTTAACCCTCTTAAAGCAAGGTAAATATCATCTGGGCCAGTGCATTGCCCCATAATATTTGCTTGCTTTAAAATTTTTTTTAAATTCTTGCCATTTGAAATCACTCCGCCCATCATTACATCACTGTGACCAGAAACATATTTAGTATAAGACTCAATAACTGCATCAACTCCTAATTTAAATGGGTTTTGCCCTAAAGCTGTTCCCCAGGTATTATCTGTTATAGTTGTAATTTTATATTTCTTTGCGACTTTTGTGAGAGCGGGGAAATCTTGCAACTCAAAGGTTAGTGAACCTGGGCTTTCAAAATAAATCAAACTTGTATTCTTCCTAACGAGACGTTCAAATTCTGTGGAATTAACCCTTGGTTCATAAAATTCCACTTCCACATTGATAGACGGCAAAAATTCAGTAATGAATTTTCTAGTGCTCCCATAAGCACTATCTGCAACTAGAAAATGATCGCCTGACTTAACAAAAGATAAAATTCCCACAACAGCTGCAGCCAAACCAGAGGGAGCTATAATTGAGCCTTCAGCTTCATAGAGTTCGGCAATCGCTTTACATAAGACATCAGAAGTTGGCGTTCCCATTCTGCCATATTGATAAGGGACATTTCTTTTCCTCCTTGATTCAGATTTTGGATATAAAATTGTCGATGCGTGGTAAACAGGCGGATTTGGAATTCCAAAGTTAGTGGATGGATTAATTCCTACTCTTGAGATTTTTGTAGAGTTAGACATCGATTTGTTATTTTTTGGCATTACATTAAATTTTAAATCCTAGTTATCGTTATTAAGGTTCGATTAATTGAGCGACTTTACATTTTTATTTAACTAATTGTCTAATAAATATTTAAATATTTATAATTTTTTATACATATGTTAATATTAATAAAAATTAAATTTTAACTTTTGCAATTTATTTGCTATTTATACAAAAAATATATAAGAAGTTACTAATTTAAAGAATTAATTATTTAACAAATGAGGAAAAATAATGTTTAAAAAAACAATGATGATTGCTGCTTTTATCGGCAGCCTAGCTTTTTCATCTGCCTTCGCAAGTACGCTAGAAGATGTAAAAGCAAAGGGACATATTCAATGCGGAGTTAGCCAAGGCTTATTTGGTTTCTCTAACCCAGATGACGCTGGTGTTTGGTCAGGTTTAGACGTTGACTTATGTAGAGCTGTAGCAGCGGCTGTATTCGGTGACGCAAAAGCTGTTAAATTTACACCACTTTCTGCTAAAGAAAGATTTACAGCACTGGCATCTGGAGAAATTGATATTTTATCCAGAAATACAACTTGGACTGCTACAAGGGACACCTCTCTTGGACTTAATTTTTCAGTTGTAAATTACTATGATGGTCAAGGTATGATGGTTCCTAAGTCGCTTGGTATTACAAGTGGTTTAGAGCTAGATGGAGCTAACGTATGTACAAACTCTGGTACAACTACAGAACTAAATATTACTGATTATTTTCGTGCTAATGGAATGTCAATGAATCTTGTTGCTTTTGAAAAAGCTGATGAAGTTATAGCAGCATATGGTTCTGGAAGATGTGATGTGTACACAACTGACCGTTCAGCTGTGGCTGCTCAAAGATTAAAATTGGATAACCCAGACGATCATATGACACTACCTGAGGTTATTTCAAAAGAACCTTTGGGACCAGTTGTTAGACAGGGTGACGATCAGTGGTTAAATATTGTCAAATGGTCACATTTTGCAATGCTTAATGCTGAGGAAATGGGAATTACTCAGGATAATGTGGGCAGCAAAAGAGCAACTGTTACTATACCTGCAGTGAAAAGATTACTTGGAACTGAAGGTACTTTTGGTGAGTATCTTGGAGTGAGCAACGATTGGGCATACGAAATTATTTCACAAGTAGGTAACTATGGTGAGAGTTACGAAAGAAATGTTGGACCAAACACACCTCTACAATTATCTAGAGGAGTTAATAATTTATGGACTAACGGTGGCTTACAATATGGACCTCCAGTTCGTTAAGCATTAATACCTAAATAATTAAAAAGCCCGTCCTACATTTGGTCGGGCTTTTTTGATAAGTATACATTTGTTTTGCAGGTGAGTAATGGGAGAATTTAAGAATAGGAACGTAATTGTTACAGGAGCTTCGAGAGGGATTGGATTGGCTATAGCTAAAAAATTAGCAGCTGAAGGTGCAAATATTGCTGTCCTTGCTAAAACAGATTTACCCCATCCCAAATTATCTGGAACCATTCACACAGCTGTAGAAGAAATTAAAAGTTTGGGTGTAAAATCTATTGCTGTCAAAACTGATGTCAGATTTGAAGATCAGATAGAGAAGGCCGTCCAAAAAGCAATCAAGGAATTAGGTTCAATAGATATTTTAATAAATAATGCAAGTGCTATAGGTTTATTTAATAGTGAAACTCTTCCAATGAAGCAGTTTGATTTGATGCACAGCATAAATGTTAGAGGAACATATTTATGCTCTAAAATTTGTCTTCAATACTTAAAAACATCATCTAATGCACATATTTTAAACCTCAGTCCTCCAATAAATTTAAAGCCGAAATGGTTTAAAAATTTCACTGCTTACACCATAGCAAAATATGGAATGAGTATGTGTGTGATAGGGATGTCTGAAGAGTATAAAAAGTACAACGTTGCAGTAAACGCTCTTTGGCCAAAAACAACAATTGATACCGCAGCTATTAGAAATTTAGGGGGTATAGTCAGACCAGATCAATGTAGAAATGCAGATATTATGGCTGATGCAGCCTATTATGTTCTTAAAAGAGATAGTAAAAAATATTCAGGAAATTTTTATATTGACGAACAAGTTCTTGCAGAAGAGGGTATAAAAGATTTAGATAAATACAGCATTAAACCAGGGTCTAAGTTATTTACTGACTTGTATTTAGACTAAAAGACTAAAATTTGATATTAATTAAAATCTATTTTAAAAGGGGTTAATAAAGTGGAAAAGATATGGCTTAAAAGTTATCCTGAGGGCGTTCCTTCTGAAGTTAATTTAGATGAATTTTCTTCTTTAGTGGATTTATTTAATAAAACTTGCGAAAGATTTGATGAAAAACCAGCTTTCGTTAATTTTGGAGTTGAGGTAAGTTTTAAGAAGCTGAAGTTTTACTCTGAAAGCCTGTCATCATATCTTTTGAATGACTTAAATTTGACTAAAGGAGACAGGGTTTCAATTATGATGCCCAATATCCTTCAGTACCCTATTTCGACGTTTGGAATTTTAAAATCAGGATTAATTGTTGATAATATTAATCCTCTCTTCACAGAAAGAGAATTAGAATCTCAATTAAATGATTCCGGTTCTGAAACTATTATTATTGCAGAAAACTTTGCTTCTAATTTGCAGGAAATTATTCCTAAAACGTCTATCAAAAATGTAATTATAACTTCATTGGGTGATTTTCTTGGTTTCAAGGGTAAAATTATAAACTTTGTTGTCAAATATGTTAAAAGAATGGTTCCTTCCTACAATTTGCCAAATGCCATTAATTTTAAGGATGTTCTTGACGCTGGATCTCAGCAAAGTTTTAAAGAACAAAAAATAGATAAAGAGGATATTGCTTTTTTACAATATACTGGAGGAACTACTGGAGGCGTTAAAGCGGCCATTTTATCTCATAGAAATGTTTTAGCTAATGCTATTCAAGTCCGAGCGTGGTTGGGGAAGAATTTAAAATTTGGGGAAGACATAGCCATATGCGCCTTGCCATTATATCATATTTTTGCTTTGACATGTAACTCAATTGTATTTTTTTACTTTGGTTCTAAAAATATTTTAATAACAAACCCAAGAGATATTCCAGGATTTGTGAAAGAATTAAAAAAACATCAATTTACTTTTATTAGTGGTGTCAATACATTATTTAATAAGTTGATGGAAGAGCCATCCTTTAAAGAATGTGATTTTTCAAAATTAAATATTTCAATTGCTGGTGGTATGCCTGTTCAAAAATCAGTGGGTGAACGTTGGCAGTCGATGACTGGGTGTTTGTTAGTTGTCGGTTACGGATTATCTGAAACTGCTCCAGCTGCCTCCATAGATCCAGTTGATGGTAAATCATTTAGCGATACAATAGGATTGCCCTTGCCCTCAACAGAGATGTCTATTCAGAATGACCAAGGAAAAATTTTGTCAGTTGGGGAGGAGGGAGAAATTTGCATTAGAGGGCCTCAAGTAATGAGAGGTTATTGGAACAATGAAAAAGACACTAAAAAGTCTCTAACTCAAGATGGCTGGTTTAAAACAGGTGACATTGGAATTATGAGAGAGGATGGGTACTTTAAAATAGTTGACCGAAAAAAAGATATGATAATTGTTTCTGGTTTTAATGTTTACCCCAGCGAGATAGAAGAAGTTGCAATGATGCATAGCAAAGTTCTTGAGGCTGGGTGTATTGGAGTAGAGAATAGTGATGGGCAAGAAGAAGTAAAATTGCATGTATCTCCCAAAGAAGGAGAAAATATTTCTAAAAATGAAATTTTAGATCACTGTAGAAAGCATTTAACTGCTTACAAGGTTCCTAAATTACTTGAAATTGTTGATGAAATACCTAAGTCAAATGTAGGCAAAATTTTAAGAAGAAAATTAAGGGAGAAAACAACAAATGCCTAACGCAGTAATAGCAGGATATTCTAGATCACCATTCACGATTTCATTTAAAGGAGATTTAAAAGAATTAAGGCCTGAAGATCTTTTAGCTCAGGTAATTAACGACCTTATTTCAAAGACGAAGGTAGATAAAGAAGATATAGAAGATGTTATTGTGGGCTGCGCATTTCCTGAGGGTGAGCAGGGATTTAATATTGGAAAAGTTGTAACATTTATGTGTGGCTTCCCAAAAAGTGTTGCTGGAATGACCGTTAATAGGTGGTGTGGTTCTTCCATGCAATCAATACATAATGCTGCAGGATCAATTGCTATGGGTTCAGGCAAAGTATTTGTTTGTGCTGGGGTTGAGAGTATGACTAGGGTCCCAATGCTAGGATTTAATCCAATGCCTCACCCAAAACTTTTAGAAGAAAACCCAAATGTATATTTATCTATGGGCATTACTGCTGAAAATGTAGCAAAAAAATATAATATTGATAGAAAAGAGCAACAAGATTTTGCAATTTCTAGTCATGAGAAAGCCTTTAAAGCTCAAGACAAGGGAAACTTTGAAGAAGAAATAACCGCTATAAATAATGGAAATAACAATGTATCAATGGATGGAGGCATCAGGCCTGGCACCAGTCAGGAAATACTTAACGGATTGAAGTTAGCATTTGATCAAAACGGAACTGTAACTGCAGGCACTTCATCACCTTTGACAGATGGTGCTGCTGCTACGCTCATTTGTGAAGAAGAGTACGCAAAAATCAACAAATTAGAAATTTTAGCAAGGATTAAATCAACAGCTGTAAATGGATGCGAACCTGAGGTAATGGGCTTAGGACCAATTGGAGCATCGTTTAAAGCTCTTGAAAGGGCAGGAATAGAGCCAAAAAACCTAGACGTTATTGAATTGAATGAGGCATTTGCTTCACAAAGTCTTGCATGTGTAAAAGACTTAAAATTAAATCATAAAAATGTGAACATTGATGGGGGTGCAATTGCCCTTGGGCATCCTTTGGGAGCTACTGGAGCAAGAATAACAGGAAAAGCAGCGCATTTACTAAAACGTGAAGGAAAGCAATACGCACTTGCAACTCAATGTATAGGGCTTGGACAGGGTATAGCCACAGTTCTTGAATCGGTTAATTAAAAATGATTAATAAAGTGACTGTAATTGGTGCTGGATTAATGGGCGCTGGGATTGCTGCCCATTTAACCAATGCTGGAATAAATGTTTTGCTTTTGGATATTCCAGATAAAAACAGTAAGAATAGAAATGAGTTAGCTGACCAAGCAGTTAAAAAACTATCTAAAATTAAACCATCCCCGCTAACATTAATTGAAAATTCTAAATTAATTCAAACTGGAAACACTGAAGACCATTTTGAACTTATCAACGAATCTGATTGGGTAATTGAGGTGATTATTGAAGATGTAAATATTAAACAATCTTTATATGAAAGAATTGAAAAAACCATGAAAGACGATTTAATTATCTCGTCAAATACTTCTACAATACCTTTGTCAAAATTAATTGAAGGAAGAAGAAGAAAATTTGTTTCAAACTTTTTTATAACACATTTTTTTAACCCACCAAGGTATTTAAAACTACTTGAAATTGTTTCATCTAAAGAAAGTAATACTACATTTAAGAAAATTCTTTCTGACTTTTGTGATTTAAAATTAGGGAAAACTGTTATTGACTGCAATGACACACCTGGATTTATAGGCAATAGGATAGGCGTATTTTGGATGATGGTCGCTGCTGAAAAAGCAGTTAAAATGGGGTTGACTGTTGAAGAAGCTGATTTAATTATCTCATCAATTTTTGGCCTGCCAAAAACAGGAGTGTTTGGTTTATTAGATGTTGTTGGAATTGATCTGATGCCACATGTTTTGTCTTCAATGATTGATAATATTGACCAAGATGATGAATATCATTTATATGCAGAGCCTCCAGAAATTTTTAAGTATATGCTTGAAAACAAATTAATTGGCAGAAAAGGTATAGGAGGATTCTATAAATTAGAGACTGTCAATGGAAAGAAATTAAAGAAATCGATTAACCTTAAAACAAAAGAATATTCAGAAAGTAAAAGGCCATCCATAGATAACTTGAAATTAGCTGAAAAAGATTTGACAAAATTTTTTGATCAAAGCGAAAAAATTTCTGATTATGCATGGTCAGTATTGTCTGAGTTTTTATTATATACTTTAAATCATGCCAAAGAAATCTCAAATGACTTGGTATCAATTGACAGTGCAATGAGGAATGGTTTTGGTCTGCAATTTGGCCCCTTCGAGTTAATGGATAAACTCGGAAAGACATGGATCAAAAACAAGTTATTAGCCAGCAACAAAATAATACCTTACATTCTAGAAAAACTTGAAGGTGAAACATTTTATAAAAAAGAAGATAATAAGTTACAATTTTATGATTTCATTAAAAATGAATTTATTGATTTAAAGAGGCCTGAAGGAATAATCATATTATCTGATATAAAGAAAACAAATGACCCAATAAGAAAAATTCCAACTGCAAGTTTATGGGATATTGGAGATGGCGTAACTGTTTTTGAAATTCATAGTAGAGGAAACTCAATTGATATGAATACTATGAAATTTCTTGACGAAGCAATTGACCTCGTTTCTTCATCTTATAAAGCTATGATCATTTATAATGAGGGAATTTTCTTTTCAGCTGGAGCAAATGTTGGTGAAGCACTTTTCCTGGGAAACATTGGACTAGAAAATGAGTTAGTTGATAATATTATTGAAAATGGACAAAAAGTATATCAAAAACTTAAATATTCAAATTTTCCCGTTATTTCTGCTCCTTCGAGTATGGCTCTGGGAGGGGGGTGTGAATTGCTTTTACACTCTAATTATATTCAAGCGCATGTTGAAACATATGTTGGTTTAACTGAAGCAGCACTGGGAATTTGCCCGGCTTGGGGGGGATGCAAGGAATTATTGGACAGATTATCAAAAGTTAAATTTTCACCAAATGGACCTATGCCAGCTATAATGAAAGCTTTCCAAACAATTGGAATGGCTAAAACATCAACATCTGCATATGAGGCAAAACAAATAGGCTTTTTAAGGGAAAGTGATGGAATAACAATGAACAGAGACAGACTTCTTTTTGATGCAAAATTAGTCGCTATTAAAATGGCAAAATCATACTCCCCTCCAGATAAAATTGTATTTAAACTTCCAGGTAAGACAGCTTTATCTGCATTAAAAATTGGCCTTAATGGAATGAAAGCTTCAGGGCAAATTTCTGATCACGATAGATTGATTGGATTGCAAATAGCGAATGTCCTTTCAGGTGGGGATACTGATGTTTTAAATGAAGTAGATGAAGATTATATTCTAAAACTTGAATCAAATGCAATCCAAACATTGTTTAAAGAGCCTAAATCTCAGGAAAGAATTGAAAAATTATTAGAAACTGGAAAAGTAATAAGAAATTAATTAGGACAGGGTAATGCAGACATATAAGGCGCCTTTAAATGACATGAAATTTATTTTAGAAGACTTTCTAAATTCAGGAACCTCAAATTTTTTATTAAAAGAAAGCGAATTAGAGATAGAAGACTTTAATTTTATTTTAGAGGAAGCCTCCAAGTTTTGTGAGGAAATTTTACTTCCTCTCAATCAGTCAGGTGACAAAGAGGGGTGTACATTTGATAATGGTATAGTAACTACGCCGCAAGGCTTTAAAGATGCTTATAAGAAGTTCGTGGAAAATGGATGGCAAAGCGCTGCGCTTGATAAAAAATATGGTGGTCAGGGCCTCCCCTATATTTTTAATGTCTTTTTTGATGAAATGATTACTTCATCAAATATGGGCTTTGGCAATTATCCTGGGTTAACTGGCAACGCTTTTGAAGCTATTAATAAAAGTGCTTCTGAAGAATTAAAAAAACTTTACCTGCCAAAGATGGCAACTGGTGAATGGACAGGAACCATGAATTTAACCGAGCCTCAATGTGGAACTGATTTGGGTTTAAGTAAAGCAATGGCATCTCCACAAAAAGATGGATCATACAAACTTACTGGCACTAAAATATTTATTACTGGAGGGGAACAAGATCTAAGTGAAAATATTATACATTTAGTTTTAGCAAGAACACCGGGTGCTCCCAAGGGGATTAAAGGAATTAGTTTGTTTTTGGTTCCAAAAGTTATACCTAATAGAGATGGTTTATTGGGTGAAAGAAACAGTTTAGCTTGTGGCTCAATTGAGGATAAAATGGGCATTAAATCAAGTTCGACTTGTGTTATGCATTACAATGATGCGAAAAGCTGGATAGTAGGTGATCTTCACAAGGGTATGAAGGCAATGTTCATTATGATGAATGGAGCTAGATTGATGGTAGGTGTGCAAGGATTAGGTATGTCAGAGGTTTCATATCAATCAGCTCTATATTACGCAAAAGAGCGTTTGCAAGGGAGGTCTTTAAGTGGACCTAAAAATCCAGAAATTGCAGCAGACCCAATAATAGTTCATCCTGATGTAAGGAAGAATTTACTTAAAATGAAAGCTTTAAACGAAGGGATAAGAGGATTAATTTCTTTTACAGCTCTTCAAGTTGACGTAGCTAAAGTTGAAAATGATAAATATAAAAGACAACGCGCGGACGACTGGGTGGCATTAATGACACCGGTTATAAAAGCTTTTTCTACAGATGTAGGATCTGAATCTGCAAATTTAGCTGTCCAAATATATGGTGGGCATGGATTTATTAAAGATCATGGGGTGGAGCAATTTGTCAGAGACGCTCGAATAGCTCAGTTATACGAAGGCACAAATGGCATTCAAGCTCTTGATTTTGTGGGAAGGAAACTACCAATGCATAATGGAAGACTTTTAAAAAGTTTTTTCCATCTAGTAAAAGAATATATAGAAGAGAATGCTTTTAATTATAATTTAAAAGAAAACATGCCCCACTTGATGAAGTCCTTTGGGAGACTGCAACAAACTACCAACTTTTTAGCATCTAAAGGATTGTATGATCCTGAAGAAGGTGCCGGACCGTCGACTGATTATTTAAAAATGTTTGCCCTAACGTCACTTGGTTACATCTGGGTTAGATACATTGATATTGCAAATAAAAAAATGAATGATGACCCAAAGGGATTTTATAAAGCCAAAATTGCAACTGGGGAATATTTTTTAAAAAAAGTTTTACCGGAAACTGGTTCATTAATGTCTAGTATTTTGTCAGGAGCAAAGTCATATACTAAATATGAAAATGAATATTTTGAAAGTAGTTTTAATTAATTAATTTTTAATATATTATTTTATCATGAGTAAATCTTATTCAAACGCTATAGACTTAATATATAATAAACGTTTTCGTTCTATATTTTTTCAAATTACTTTATTAATTTCTGTGATCTTGTTTTTTCTGTGGGTTGCAAATAATGCTAACAGTAACTTGACCGCTCGTGGGGATAGTTTTGGTTTTGGGTTTTTAAATAATACTGCTGGTTTTCAGATTTTACCTACGCTTGGTACTTGGGTTGTGAGTTATGATGTAGGCAAATCAACATATTTTGACGTTTTTTTAATAGGCATTATAAATACTTTTATAATTGCTATAACTGGAATTATAGCAACAACAATTATAGGGTTTTCCATAGGTATTTTCAGGCTATCAAATAATATTATTTTGAAAGGCTTCGCAACTATTTACATTGAAATGTTTCGAAATCTACCTTTACTATTACATTTATTTTTTTGGTATTTTGCAGTTTTAAGAGTTTTGCCTGGTAAAAGGGAAAAAGTAAATCTTTTAGGTGAAAGCTTTGGAATTAACATTACTGGATTATATGGCCCTCGCCCAATTTTTAATGAAGGATGGGAATTTATTGCGCTAGGTATATTGTTTTCAATCATTTTAGTCATAATTTTTTCTAGATATGCTAAAAGAATTCACCAACAAACCGGATATAAGTATCCCACCTTTTGGATTTCTTCTGGTATAATAATTTTAATTCCATGCTCAATTTGCTTGATTTATAGTTTACTATATAACTTGCCAATAGAAATACAGTATCCTGAATTTAAGACTGATGGACCTAAATTAAAGAGAGGTTATGCTCAGGGCATTGGCATGATGATGCCTCCAGAAATGTTAGCGCTTTGGATGGCTCTTGTGCTATATACGGCGTCTTTCATTGCAGAAATTGTTAGGGCAGGTATTTTGGCAATTCATAAAGGGCAAACAGAAGCATCTTACGCTGTTGGATTAGGAAGAGGAGAGACATTGAGGCTCGTTGTAATACCTCAAGCTCTTCGTGTTATTGTGCCTCCTCTCACTTCACAATATTTGAATCTCACAAAGAACTCATCTTTAGCTGTGGCTATAGCTTACCCTGAACTTGTTTCCATTTTTGCTGGTACAGCACTTAATCAAGTGGGGCAAGAGATTGAAATTATATTTATGATGGCAATGGTATATTTGACTTTCAGTTTATTAACCTCGTTATTTATGAATTGGTTTAATTCAAGGATCAAGTTGGTGGAAAGATGAGAAACAATAACTATAAATTTGTTCAAAAAGAAGTCATTGCTCAACAGCCTCCTCCATTGTCACAGGCAGGAGTTACTGGTTGGCTTTGGAAGAACCTTTTTTCTTCCATGTCTAACTTTTCATCAATTAGTGCTGCGCTTCAATCAATAATTATGATTATACTTACATTTGTACTTCTATATTTTTGTGGAGGACAATTATACAGTTTAATTGATTTTGCTCTTATTTCTGCAGTTTGGTCAGACCCCGAAGTTTTAAAAAGAGGGTCTTGTACTACCGTTGATCAAGGTGGAAGTTTGCCTTCAGGGTGGTCTGGTGCTTGCTGGCCATTTATTTTTGCAAAAAAGAAATTGTTGATTTACGGGAGATACCCAGCTGAAGAACTTTGGAGGGTCAATTTAGTTTATTTGACTTTATTTTTAGGTATTGGCTACACTTTATTTGAAGGGGCAAAGGGAAGACAATGGACAGGCTTGGCAATGCTAACGATTTTTCCTTTATTCGCTTTGATTTTACTCACAGGAGCAAATTTTAATATTAGCTGGAGTACTAATTTACTACTTCTTGGATTGTCTATACTTTTTATATTCTTTGGAGAACTAACACGACGAAATTTTCTTGGAAATATTATTTCTGAATTAACTTCATTGTTTTATATTTGTGGTGTCACATTATTTTTAATCTTTATTGCTGCTCTATTATTATCAATTGATTATGGATTAAGCTATGTTGAGACTTCTGATTGGGGTGGCTTGCTTGTTACTTTAGTTGTTGCAATTACTGGAATTGTAGCCTCCTTGCCTCTTGGGATAATTTTGGCTTTAGGAAGAAGATCGAACATGCCCATTGCAAGAACAATTTCAACAATTTTTATAGAATTTTGGAGAGGAATTCCTCTTATAACCGTTCTTTTTGCATCATCAGTTTTGTTACCTTTATTTTTACCAGATGGTGTTGATTTTAATAAGCTCCTCAGGGCTTTGATAGGAGTTATGTTATTTTCAGCTGCTTATATGGCGGAGGTAGTTAGGGGAGGACTTCAAGCAATGCCTAGAGGGCAATTTGAGGGAGCATCGGCAGTGGGGCTTTCATATTTTCAGTCAATGCGCCTTATCATTCTTCCACAGGCACTAACGCATGTTATTCCAGGTATTGTAAATACATTTATTGGTCTTTTTAAAGATACCACGTTGGTTTTAATTATTGGTTTATTTGATTTATTGGGACAGGCTCAATCTACTATAGCAGATGCTTATTGGTCTTCACCTGCACAAGCACCTACAGCTTATTTAACTGTGGGGATCATGTTTTTTGTTTTCTGTTTTGGAATGTCTCGCTATTCAATGTTTATGGAAAGAAAGTTAAGTAGAGGCCATAAATAATTACAGGGGAATTGATTATGACAAAAGAAGAAGAGAAAGAAATAGACCAATCAAAGATGACTATCTCTGAGGAGGTAGTTATTAAGGTTGAGCAAATGAATAAATGGTTTGGCCACTTCCATGTTCTTAGAGATATAAATCTAACTGTTAACAAGGGAGAAAGAATTGTTATTTGTGGACCATCAGGATCAGGGAAATCTACGTTAATAAGATGTATTAATAGATTAGAAGAACATCAAAAAGGATTAATCGAGGTTAATGGGGTTGAACTAAATGATGACGTAAAAAAAATAGATAAAATTAGAAGTGAAGTCGGGATGGTTTTTCAGTCATTTAATTTATTTCCTCATTTGTCAGCTCTTGAAAATTGTAGCCTTGCACCAATTTGGGTTCGAAAAATGCCTAAAAAAGAAGCCGATGACTTGGCAATGAAATATTTAGAAATAGTAAAAATACCTGAACAAGCTTTAAAGTACCCAGGTCAACTATCAGGCGGTCAGCAGCAAAGGGTTGCCATCGCAAGAGCTTTGTGCATGGAACCAAAAATAATGCTTTTTGATGAACCCACATCTGCTTTAGATCCTGAAATGATAAAGGAGGTTCTAGACACCATGATAGATCTTGCTCAAGGGGGGATGACTATGTTAGTTGTGACCCATGAAATGGGCTTTGCTCGCAAAGTAGCTAATAGAGTTATTTTTATGGATGAAGGGCAAATCGTTGAACAAAACAATCCCAACGATTTCTTTAACAATCCTCAATCAGATAGAACAAAATTATTCCTCAGTCAGATACTAGATCATTAATTAGTTTTTATCAATTGGGGTTTTTGGATTTGATCCCCACTCACTCCAACTGCCATCATATATTTTTACTTTTTTAAATCCTACCATTTGAGCAGCAATTGCCAACCCACAGGCTGTTACTCCAGATCCACAAGTCATCACAAGTTGAGTTTCATTATTTGTTATTCCTAAATCATGAAAGGTTTTTTTAATCGCATTTTTTGTTTTTAAGCAGTTATCACTTTTATTGATTATTGAAGTAATTGGAATGTTTATAGAATTAGGAATGTGTCCTTTCCTTACACCTTTTCTAGGCTCTTCAACCTTACCGTAAAATCTTTCTTCACCTCTTGCATCTATGACTAGATTCCCATGATTAAAGTTTAAATTATTAAGAATACCATCCAAAGTTTCATAAAGATCATAATTTATTTTATCTACTCTATAGTCTGTTTTTGTAATCTCATTATTTCTATTTGAGGTTGGGCCTTCCTCGTTTAACCAAGCTGTTAAACCTCCATCTATAATTTTTATTTTTTGATGTCCGAAAATATTAAACATCCACCACGCTCTCGCAGCAGAAAAGAAAACACTATTGTCATAAACCACAATTGTGTCAGTATTTTTTATTCCTAGAGTACTAGCCATTTCTGAAAAATCACATGCACTAGGTAGCATATGTGGGAGGTTAGAGCTTTTATCTGAAATTTGATCAATATCAAAAAAACGTGAACCTGGGATATGTTTTGAAATAAACTCATTTTCAGCATTGCGCCCAGAGTTGGGAAGGTGAAAAGTTGCATCAAGAAAAATAACATCTGGTTTATTAAAGAAATTTTTAATTGCAGACTTTGCATCAAC